>NZ_DASZBY010000147.1:0-123172 GCF_035943795.1 Aliidongia sp.
GCCGCCCAAGTGCCCGGAACTCAATCCAATCGAGAATGTCTGGCAGTTCATGCGCCAGAACTGGCTCTCGAACCGCGTGTTCCAGTCCTACGCCAACATCCTCGATCACTGTTGCCATGCCTGGAACAGACTCGAAGGCCAACCCTGGACCATAATGTCCATCGGGATGAGGGATTGGGCTCACAGGTTCTGATCAACGGGATTTGGTATTATATCGTGCAAAGGCGGGTCGTCGGTGTCTTCTACTATGCATGGCTCGACAGCCGTGAAGGATTCTCTGTCTATCGCTGCAATCATCTGACGGAGACCGGACGCTTGGCACTGGCTCCATTCTAATAGGATCGTAAATAAGGGACGGTTTTGGATTTCACGGGTGTTGAGCAGGCGCGGTCTTTATGGAAAACTGACGAACGGTGTCATGCTGCGACAATGCACCCGCCCCTTTACTGTTTGAGCGTAGCCGGTAACAGCGGGGCCAGCGCCGCTCTTCCGGAGTTGCTGAGGATGCCGCAGCGGAAAATACTGTAGGGATCATTGTCTATTTTGTCTGCGGGCTCCCAGTTGAAGGGCACGACGCCGCTCCAGGAGTAATAGACGATCGCCTTCAACCGCCCTTGCGCAATATATTGTTCGAAGGCCTCTCGTTCGGCCTGAACGTCCTGAGCGCGCCCGGTGTCGTCGAGCGGGCAGCCGGTGCTGCCGTTGGGAAATCCCCATTCGGTTAGCCAGCAGGGTTTGGTGTCCGTTCTGCATTCGGACAATATGCCGTATTGTTCGAGCTGCTGCGCGCGAGTTGCTACCGTCAGGCGTGGATTGCCGTCGGGATAGACATGAACGGCGTAACCATCCACCAACTTGTCCAAACCGTTCTGGCGCAGAAACTGCTGTGAGTCCGGAATTGGCGCCACTTCGCGGCCTTTTGCCATGATGGCCGACATGCCCGAGAGAATAGGCGTCGTGCGGTTGAGCTTCGAATGATCGCGCACGTCCTTGAGCGCTGCCACGATCTTGATGTATTGCCGGTAACCGTCGGCGACAGCGCGGGCCTCGCTGTCATTGAGATTGTCTAGATCTTTCAGACCCAATACGCGCCCCGGTATTTTGTCGGGGCCGAAATCGGCATTGAATCTTGGCGTATTCAGCTCGTTGCCGAGTTCAAAGGCCGTGGCTCGAACGCCCGCCGCTTCCAGCTTCGCCAGTTCGCCGCTGAACCATTTTTTGAATCCTTCCGGATCGGCATCCGACAGGGCGCCGATGCCCCAGGGCCTTCCCGCCGCCTTATCGGGCGGAAGCGCATGCGCATTAT
This sequence comes from Aliidongia sp., assembly GCF_035943795.1. Classification (NCBI taxonomy): domain Bacteria; kingdom Pseudomonadati; phylum Pseudomonadota; class Alphaproteobacteria; order Rhodospirillales; family Dongiaceae; genus Aliidongia; species Aliidongia sp. The sequence continues at coordinate 1,307 of NZ_DASZBY010000147.1, forward strand.
TCGTGCTGCCCGCTTCCGGCCCGATGAAGATGACTGCGCCGATGCCGCGCTGATGGGCCTCAATGATGAAATCCGTATACCCTTCGCCGTGCCCGCCGAGGGAGGTGCGGACGGTGTTGACGCCGTAGCGTTGTAGTTGCGCGAGCAGATCGTCCTTGGTCTGCTTGCTCGCGAGATCGACGCCGACGACGTTGACCCCGACGATGACGGTCTGGGCCTGCGCAGAGCGGGGAGCGAGAGCGGAGGATAAAAGGAGGACTAGAAATAAGCTCAAGGCGCGTAAGCCTGAGCATTTGACGTGTCTACTCACAGAAGACCTTCCCGCCCCACCCGTCCTGTTTGATGTTTGGTCCCGCATCAGCGGTCTCCCCAAAAGGCCCAGCGAAAAACCGCGGAATGGTGGCGCCCCGGAGCTTGAACGGATTCCGGGCGGGGTCATCCTTCAGTGCGCAAACACAGAGGTGAGCCCGAAAGTCGGATCCTCGGTTCTCTGTAAAGCCACGGTCGGCATGGTCACGACCTTTGAAAGGCTCTGAGCTTTCATTGTAAGCGGAGCCCCAGCCCCACCTTCCGCGCTTTATCGTCGTGCGCCATGGTCGCGATCTTTTTGAGGATCGGGTTGACCATATGGATGACCGTACGCCGGCTCTGCGGGAAGTGACCAATTCCGGGGTTTTCCCGGATAGTTGCTCGATCATGCTGCACTTGGGTGCCCGGGATTTTGCCCCTTTTACGAGATTTGCAGATCGTGATTCTGGATGTCGCCGGTTCAAATCCGGTCACTCGCCCCAAACTGCCCAAAAATTCCGATCCTACAGCGCAGGCCGCCCCGCCTGGGGCATTACCCTGGCCATCAGGCGTCGGAGCGAGCCCTTCTGCGACTCCGTCACCGGGGCGATCAGGGCCACCAGCGCCAGGGTCCCGCCGGTGACGATGAGCGGGCTGAAACGCTCGAGCCCCGTCGCCAGCACGGCCGCGCGCAGGACATAGACCAGCGGATAGTGCAGCAGGTAGAGCGTGAAGGTGAGGCCGGCCAGCGTGCGGATCGGCTTCTGCACCCGCTGCAGCGCCACGGCGAAATCCTGGGCTATGGCGGCCAATCCGATCAGCAGCACCGAAAACAGGATGCCGGTGGCGTAGTTGCTGAGGAACTCCTGGGAATTGCTCATCAGCAGCGCCGTGTCGGGGCCGACCATCGTCTCGACCAGATGATCGAGCCTCGTCTTGATGCCGAGCGCGATGAACAGGACATAGGCCAGCAGCGAGGCTGCGACCAGCAGGTAGCCCTGGCCCCTGGGAACCCGGTCGGCCTTGACGGCGCGATAGGTGACGACGCCCAGCATCCAGAGCGGAAACAGCAGCATGATCTTCGGCCCGGCGATGAGCGCGGCAAGCGCCGCCCAGGCCCAGCGATAGCGGCCGCCCCAGATCACCAGCGCATAGAGCAGGTAGTAGATCGCCTCATAGCCCAGCGACCAGAATGGGCTGTTCACGCCGGGCCATGCGTCCCACCACCAGATCTCGTTCACGAACAATCCGGTCGCCAACAGTTGCACGCCCAGCGGCCGGGCGATGTTGGCCAAGGTCGCGGGATCGGTCCAATGATCGGCATAGAGCGCCGGCGACAGCCAGCGTCCGACCGATTCGAGCAATGCCGTCAGCAGCAGGGCCGGCAGAACGACCGAATAGAGCCGCGCCAGGCGGTTGAGCGCGTAGGCGCCGGGGGTGCGGTCCTTGGTCTCGGCGCTATAGGCGATGACGAAACCGGACAGCACGAAGAACAGGATGACCGGCTCCCGTTCCGTCAGGACGAAGCGGTAGGGCAGGCCGGAGCCGAATTTGCCGATGGCGGCATGGTGGAAGAACACCAGCAATGCCGCCCCGAAGCGGATCACGTCGAGCAGCAGGGAAAGCGGTCGGTTCAATCTCTTCATCCGATCGATGGGCAGGGAACAAGGTGCGCTCTCGACCGGTTCACGAGAGGCGGCGGCACCGCGCATCTTCCGACTCGTGTTCGCAACCGCAGCATGATCCTGCCAGCAAACGTCGATCGACGCCACAAACGGTCGTGGCTCGGCATCCGATCCAAGCGGGGCTACAGTCGGTTTCGGAAACAAATCATCGGATGAAGGGGGAAAATCATGTGGCGACCCAATGGCGTGAAGGCGCGGCTTAGGGCCGGCAACGCGGTCTATGGCCTGTTCCATGGCTTCGCGAGCCCGCTGGTCGCCGAACTGCTGGGCCTCGTCGGCTATGATTTCGTGCTGATCGACGGCGAGCATGGGCCGGGCGACGTCATGACCCACCTGTCCCAGGTCCAGGCGATCCAGGCGACCCCCGCCATGGCCATGCTGCGCGTATCGTCGAACGATCCGGTGCAGTTCAAGCGCGCGCTCGACATCGGCGTCGAGGCCATCATGGTGCCCAACGTATCGAGCGCCGAGGAGGCGGCCGCGGCGGTGTCCGCCTGCCGCTATCCCAACGCCGGCAAGCGCGGCTTCGCGGCACCGATCCTGCGTGCCGCCAATTTCGGACTGGCGGCGGCCGACTATGTCGCGCGGGCCGCCGACGAGCTGCTGATCGCGGTGCAGATCGAAACCCTGGCCGGCGCCTCGCGGGCCGCCGAGATCGCTGCGGTCGACGGCGTCGACGTCGTGTTCATCGGGCCGAACGATCTCTCGGGCGATCTGGGCGTGCTGGGCCAGTTCGAGCATCCGGATTTCACCCAGACCGTGGCGGCGATCGAGTCGGCCGTAAAATCGGCCGGCAAGGTGCTGGGCTGTCTGCCCTATCCTGGTGCCGATCCGGCCGAACTGCATCGCCGCGGCCACCGGTTCATCTGCTCCGGTGCCGACGTCGCCCTGCTGCGCGATGCGGCGCTGGCCCAGATCCGCACGCTGCCGCGCTGATGGCACTTCCGACGGCCCTTCTGACGCCGGCGCAGATGGGCGAGGTCGATCGGCGCACCATCGCCGGCGGCATCGCGGGTTCCGTCCTGATGGAGCGGGCCGGCGCCGCCGTGGCCGTTGAAATCCGCCGGCGCTGGACCCCACGGCCGATCGCGGTGCTCTGCGGGCCGGGCAACAATGGCGGCGACGGCTTCGTCGCCGCCCGCCTGCTCGCGGCCGATGGGTGGCCGGTACGGCTGGCCCTGCTCGGCGAGCGGGCGGCGCTTCGTGGCGATGCCGCAGATCATGCGGCGCGCTGGACAGGCTCGGTCGAGCCGTTCGGCGCAAGCGTCCTCGACGGTGCCGACCTCGTGCTCGACGCGCTGTTCGGCGCGGGCTTAAGCCGTCCGCTCGACGGTCCGGCCAAGGATCTGCTGGCGGAGGCACGTCGACGCACGCTGCCGATCGTCGCGGTCGACGTGCCGAGCGGCCTGTTCGGGGCGACCGGCGAGGCACCGGGTGCCGTCGCCGCGGACTTGACCGTCACTTTCGGCTGGCTGAAGCCGGGCCATCTGCTGCAGCCGGGACGCACCCTGTGCGGCGAGACCCTGCTGGCCGACATCGGGCTCGATCCGCACGCTCTCGATACGCTCGGGATCAGGACCTGGAAGAACGATCCGGCATCCTGGCTGGGCGTGCTGCCCGTTCTCGGCGGCGCATCGCATAAATATACGCGCGGCCATGCCCTGGTGCTGGGCGGCTGGCCAATGAGCGGGGCAGGGCGCCTTGCCGCCCGCGCCGCCGCACGGGCCGGGGCCGGTCTGGTCACGGTCGCGGTACCCTCTGCCGGACTCGCGACCTATGCGGCGGCGCTCGAAAGCCAGATCGTCCGTGCGCTCGACGATCCGGGCACCCTTGATACGCTGCTGTCCGACCGGCGCTATACCGGCCTGCTGATCGGCCCCGGCGCAGGCGTCGGCAGCACGACGCGCGCCGCCGTTCGGCAATTGCTGGCGGCCGGGCGCGCCACCGTGCTCGATGCCGATGCGCTGACCAGTTTCGCGGACCGGCCGGCCGATCTGTTCGCCGCGATCCGGGCACCCACGGTGCTGACGCCCCATGCCGGCGAATTCGGCCGATTGTTCAAGGTCTCGGGCGACAAGCTGGCCCGGGCGCGGGCGGCTGCGGCCGAGAGCGGCGCGGTCCTGGTGCTCAAGGGCTCGGATACGGTGATCGCCGCACCCGATGGCCGTGCTATCGTCAATGCGAACGCACCGCCCACGCTCGCAACCGGAGGAACCGGCGACGTGCTTGCGGGACTGGTCCTGGGCCTTCTGACCCAAGGCATGCCGGCCTTCGAAGCGGCGGCAGCGGCCGTGTGGCTCCACGGCGCCGCCGCGGCATCGTTCGGGGCCGGGCTTATCTCCTCGGACCTGCCCGACCTCGTGCCGGCGGTCCTGCAACGGCTCGATCGGAAGACCAGCCCATGATTTCCCTGGTATACGTGAGTTCGGCCACTCGGCGCTTCGAAGCGGCGGAGCTTCGGGACCTGCTCGAAATCAGCAGGCAGAACAATGCGCGGGTCGATGTCACCGGCATGCTGCTGTATGCGGATGGCGACATTCTGCAGGTGCTCGAGGGCGACAAGCCGGCAGTCGATGCGTTGTTCCACCGCATCGAGGGCGATCCCCGGCACCGGCTGGTCTTCAAGCTCTACGAAGGCGAGACCGAGCATCGGCAGTTCGGCGATTGGTCGATGGCGCTCGCCAGGCCGGAAACTTTGGGCGCGACCGAGGGCGTCGAGAGTATCGCGGTGCTGCGCCGGTCGCTGGCGGCGCCGAGCGATCCCTCGACCAGCGCCGAGGTTCGCACGCTTCTGACGGTGTTCGCCAGAAACATGCGCTGAGCGGCTCTGACGCCGCCCGGCTTGCTCTCCGGCACGGGTTGAGGGAGAAAGGCAGGCAAGATGGGCCGACGAAGGCCCGCCGCCGCCAGCCTGCTTTCCGGGAGAGACCACCGCCGTGGCCAGCCTATCGATCGTTCCGCCGCCCGCACCGCGCGTCATCGAGCCCGTCCGGCTCCGCCGCCTCGAAGCGCTCGCGGAAAAGGTGCTGTGGCTGTCGGCCTGGACGATCCACAACGCGAACCATATCCGGCCGAGCCGCGATGGGCTGAAGGTCGGCGGTCACCAGGCCTCGTCCGCGTCGCTCGTCACCCTGATGACGGCGCTCTATCTGGATGTGCTGCGTCCGGAAGACCGGGTCGCGGTCAAGCCCCATGCCTCGCCGGTATTCCACGCGCTGCAATACCTGCTGGGCCACCAGACGCGCGACAAGCTGGAACGCTTCCGCGCGCTCGGCGGTGCGCAATCCTACCCGTCGCGCACCAAGGATACCGACGACGTCGATTTCTCGACCGGCTCGGTCGGCCTTGGCGTCGCGATCACCCTGTTCGCCTCGATCGCCCAGGATTTCGTCAAGCTGAAGCAGCTGTCGCCGGACAAGCGCCCGGCCGGCCGCATGGTGGCGCTGGTCGGCGACGCGGAGCTGGATGAGGGCAACGTGTTCGAAGCCCTGCTCGAGGGCTGGAAGCACGACGTGCGGAACCTCTGGTGGGTCATCGACTATAACCGCCAGAGCCTGGATTCGATCGTCAACGACCGGCTGTTCAACCGTATCGACAGCCTGTTCGAGATGATGGGTTGGCGCGTCGTCACCCTGAAATACGGCAAGCGGCTCGAGGCCGCCTTCGCCCGGCCCGATGGCGAACATCTGCGCCAATGGATCGACGAATGCCCGAACTCGCGTTACTCGGCCCTGGTTTACAAGGGCGGAGCCGACTGGCGTGAGCACCTGTCGCGTGACCTGAACCGCTATCCGGGCATCCGCCGGATCCTGGACGAGCATGACGACGACCAGCTCCATGGCCTGATGACGAACCTGGCCGGCCACGACATGGAAGCGGTGCTGGAGGCGTTCCACGGCATCGAGGACGACCTGCCGACCTGCTTCATCGCCTACACGATCAAGGGCTACGGCCTGCCGTTTGCCGGCCATAAGGACAATCATGCCGGCCTGATGAACAAGGACCAGATGGCCGGGTTCAAGGCCAAGCTGGGCATTGCCGACGGCACCGAATGGGACCGGTTCGCCGGCGCCAAGCTGCCGGCCGACGAGCTGGAAGAATTCCTGGCCCAGGTGCCGTTCGCGGCCGACGGCGTGCGCCAGCATGTAGCGGCGCCGGTGCCGGTCATCGACCTGCCGGTGCCACAGGTCGGCGGCGGCAAGGCGTCAACCCAGGAAGGCTTCGGCAAGATCCTGAACGACCTCGCCGCCGGCGACAGCGATCTCGCCAGCCGGATCGTCACGACCTCGCCCGACGTGACCGTATCGACCAATCTCGGCGGCTGGGTCAACCGGCGCGGCATCTTCCACCGCGAGGAGGTCGCCGACACGTTCCGCGACGAAAAGGTCGTCTCGGCCCAGCGCTGGGCCATGGCGCCGACCGGCCAGCATCTGGAGCTGGGCATCGCGGAGCATAATCTGTTCCTGATGCTGGCGGCGCTCGGTCTGACCGCGCCGCTGTTCGGCGCGCGGCTGCTGCCCATCGGCACGCTCTACGATCCGTTCATCAACCGGGGCCTGGATGCGCTCAACTACGGCTGCTACCAGGATTCCCGCTTCATGGTCGTGGCGACTCCGTCCGGCCTGACGCTGGCGCCGGAGGGCGGGGCGCATCAGTCGACCAACACGCCCCTGATCGGCATGGGACAGGATGGGCTCGCGTCCTACGAGCCGGCCTATGTCGACGAACTGGGCGTGCTGATGGCCTGGGGCTTCGCGCACATGCAGGCGCCGGCGGGCGAGGGCGGGTCGATCTATCTGCGCCTGTCGACCCGTTCGATCGAGCAGCCGGACCGGCCGATGACCGCGACCTTGCGCGACGGCATCGTGTCGGGCGCCTATTGGCTGGTCGAGCCGGCCGAGGGCGTCGAGCTGGCGATCGTCTATTGCGGCGCCGTGGCCGAGGAAGCGAAGCGGGCGCATGCCGCCATCCTGGAGGACATCCCCGGCGCCGGCCTGTTGGCTGTCACCTCGCCGGACCGGCTCCATGCGGACTGGCTGAAGCATCGCCAGGGTGGCCAGGGTCCGAGCCGGATCGAGCGGCTGCTGGCACCGCTCGCCCGTGACGCCGGCCTGGTCACGATCATCGACGCGCATCCGGCCGCACTTTCCTGGCTGGGTGCCGCGGCGGGCCGCCGGGTCGAGCCGCTGGGCGTCGATCATTTCGGCCAATCCGGTGATCTGCCGGACCTTTATCGGACCTACGGGCTCGACGAGAACGCGATTCTGGACGCCGTGGCGCGCGCGTGTCTCGCCTGATCCGGCGAAATCGCGGCTGCCTCCTGCGTATTTATCGTGGGAGTGCAAAAAAGGCTGTGCTATGTCAACCGGCCGACTTCGGGCCGGCGCGGGCGTGGCGGAATTGGTAGACGCACTGGATTTAGGTTCCAGCGACGCAAGTCGTGGGGGTTCAAGTCCCTTCGCCCGCACCAGTATCGAAGACCTGTTTAACCCTTGCCATCGGGGCCGCGCGTGTTCGAGCGCGCGTCCTTCTGACCCATAGGCTTGTTTTTCATGCAGATCACCGAGACCAGCACCGAAGGCCTGAAGCGCGAGTTCAAGGTCGTCGTCGCCTCCCAGGACATCGAGCAGCGCGTCAACGCGCGGCTCGCCGAGGTCGCCAAGACCGTCCGCCTGCCGGGCTTCCGGCCGGGCAAGGTGCCGACGGCGGTCGTCAAGCAGCGCTACGGCGACAGCCTGCTGGGCGAAGTGCTGGAGCAGACGGTGAACGAGACCTCGTCCCAGGCGCTGTCCGAGCGCAACCTGCGCCCGGCCCTGCAGCCCAAGATCGAGATCACCTCGTTCGAGAAGGGCGCCGACCTGGTTTACGACATGAAGCTGGAGGTCCTGCCCGAGATCGAGACGATCGATTTCTCCGGCGTGTCGCTCGAGCGGCTGAAGCCCGAGATTCCGGATACGGAGCTCGACGAGGCGCTGAAGAACCTGGCCGACCGCTATCGCGAGACCGAAGACGTGACCGACGGCAGCGCCGCCGCTACGGGCGACACGGTCGTGATCGATTTCGCGGGCTCGATCGACGGCGAGAAGTTCGACGGCGGCGCCGGCACCGACTTCTCCCTCGAGCTGGGCTCCGGCCGGTTCATTCCGGGCTTCGAGGAGCAATTGGTCGGTGCGAAGGTCGGCGACCATGTCGCCGTCAAGGTGCCGTTCCCGGCCGACTATGGCGTCGACACGCTGGCCGGCAAGGATGCGGTGTTCGAGGTCGACCTCAAGGGGCTGAAGCGCAAGCTGCCGTCCGTCGTCGACGAGAAGCTGGCCGAGACGCTGGGCCTGGAGAACCTCGAGGCGCTGCGCGGTGCCGTCCGCGAGCAGATGGAGCGCGAATACGCTGGCGTCGCCCGCCAGAAGCTGAAGCGCGACCTGCTCGACATCCTGTCGGAGAAGCATGATTTCGCCGTGCCGACCGGCATGGTCGATCTGGAATTCGACGCCATCTGGAAGCAGTACGAAGCCGAGCGCGAGCGCGCCAAGGCATCCGGCGCCTACAAGGAAGAAGAGGCGAAGCCGGACGAGGAGACCAAGGAGGAGTACCGGAAGATCGCCGAACGGCGCGTCCGTCTGGGCCTGGTCCTTGCCGAAGTCGGTCGGACGAACAACATTCAGGTAACCCAGGACGAGGTGAACCGGGCCGTGATGGCCCAGGCGCGCAATTATCCGGGGCAGGAGAAGGCCGTGATGGACTTCTACCGCAACAATCCCGACGCCGCGGGTCAGCTGCGCGCGCCGATCTATGAGGACAAGGTCGTCGATTTCATCGTCGATCTCGCCCAGGTCACCGACAAGGCGGTGCCGCCCAAGGAATTGGTGGCACTCGCCGGCCTCGATGATGAAGAAGAAGCTGCCGAAGCCTGATCGGGCGAGCGCCTGATCGGTTCGAGGCCTGATCGAAGCCCTCCGGTCCCGGTTCGCGAGACAGATTGCGGACCGGGACCCCGCCGGGGCATGCTCGTGCCCGAAGGGCCGAGCAGTTTGAAGGAACCAGTGTGATCATGGCCGACGCTTTGGACGTATATATGAATACCCTCGTTCCGATGGTGGTCGAGCAGACCAACCGCGGCGAGCGTGCGTACGACATCTATTCGCGCCTGTTGAAGGAGCGGATCATTTTCCTGGTCGGGCCGGTCAATGATGCGGTCGCCAGCCTGATCTGCGCGCAGATGCTGTTCCTCGAATCCGAGAATCCGTCGAAAGACATCTCGATCTACATCAACTCGCCGGGCGGGCTGGTCACGGCCGGCCTCGCGATCTACGACACGATGCAGTACGTGCGCCCCGACATCGCGACGATCTGCATCGGCCAGGCGGCCTCCATGGGGTCGCTGCTGCTCGCCGCCGGCGCCAAGGGCAAGCGATTCGCCCTGCCGAATTCGCGCATCATGGTCCATCAGCCCTCGGGCGGCGCCCAGGGCCAGGCCTCGGACATCGAAATCCAGGCCCGCGAGATCCTGTCGCTGCGCCATCGCCTGAACGGTATCTACGTGACGCATACGGGCCAATCGCTCGACGTCATTGAAGAGGCGATGGAGCGTGACAAATTCTTGTCACCGGAAGAGGCCAAGGTTTTCGGCCTGGTGGATGACGTCATGGCCGCACGGCCACCGTTGCCCAAGGACGAAGACGGCAGAAGCCGCTAGGCATCGGGCCTGCGCCCTCGTTAAGGGGGCGTTGATGTCCGGTGCGTTACGGTTCGATTGGATCGGCGGGACGATCCAGAGACGGTTCGTCCCGTCATGCGCCTAAAAGCCCCTGTGGGGCGACGCCAGCTTGCGCTTGTGCTGGTGAAGCGCTGGTGGATAACATGACCGAAGATCGGGGTAGAAGTCCCCGGTGGTCGACGGAGTGTCTATAGTGCCCACGACGAAATCCAGCGGCGGCGATTCGAAAAACACGCTCTATTGCTCGTTCTGCGGCAAGAGCCAGCACGAGGTCCGCAAGCTGATTGCCGGCCCGACCGTGTTCATCTGCGATGAATGCGTCGAGCTGTGCATGGACATCATCCGCGAGGAACACAAGACCACGCTGGTGAAGTCGCGCGACGGCGTGCCGGGCCCCAGAGACATCTGTGCCGTGCTCGACGACTACGTGATCGGCCAGTTCCATGCCAAGCGCGTGCTGTCGGTGGCGGTGCACAACCACTACAAGCGGCTGGCCCACGGCGCCAAGAACAACGACGTCGAGCTCGCCAAGTCCAACATCATGCTGGTCGGCCCGACCGGTTGCGGCAAGACGCTGCTGGCCCAGACCCTGGCCCGCATCATCGACGTGCCGTTCACCATGGCCGATGCGACGACGCTGACCGAGGCCGGCTATGTCGGCGAGGATGTCGAGAACATCATCCTGAAGCTGCTGCAGGCGGCCGACTACAATGTCGAGCGCGCGCAGCGCGGCATCGTCTACATCGACGAGGTCGACAAGATCAGCCGCAAGTCCGACAACCCGTCGATCACGCGCGACGTCTCCGGCGAGGGCGTGCAACAGGCCCTGCTGAAGATCATGGAAGGCACCGTCGCCTCCGTGCCGCCCCAGGGCGGGCGCAAGCATCCGCAGCAGGAATTCCTGCAGGTCGACACCACCAACATCCTGTTCATCTGCGGCGGCGCCTTCGCGGGCCTGGAGAAGATCATCGCCCAGCGCCGACAGGGCACCTCGATCGGCTTCGGCGCCGACGTCAAGGGTCCGGACGAGCGCACCACCGGCGAGATCCTGCGCGACGTGGAGCCCGAGGATCTGCTGAAGTTCGGTCTGATCCCCGAGTTCGTCGGCCGCCTGCCGGTCGTCGCCACGCTCGAAGACCTGGACGAGAAGGCGCTAATCGACATCCTGACCAAGCCGAAGAACGCGCTGGTGAAGCAGTATCAGCGGCTGTTCGAGATGGAGGACGTCCGCCTGACCTTCAACGAAGATGCGCTGAAGGGCATCGCGAAGAAGGCGATCCAGCGCAAGACCGGCGCGCGTGGGCTGCGCTCCATCATGGAAAGCATCCTGCTCGACTCGATGTACGATCTGCCGGGCCTCGAATCGGTCGATGAGATCGTCGTCAATCGCGAAGTGGTCGATGGGCGGGCCCAGCCGCTCTACATCCATTCCGAAACGCGCGGCGCCACCGGTGCCGCCGCCGGCGGAACGCCTGCGTGAGGTCGCATTTCAAGGGGCGGCCGCGCCGGCCCTGACATGCAAGGGGGAGGATGGCACGATCCTCCCCCGGCCTTGAATGGCCCACGACAGAGGCCACGTTAGTTCACGGGCAGCTACGCCTTAACGGCCGTTTCGCCGCGTGTCGGGAAGCGGCCCCAGCCAAGACGAGGCATCATGTTCGAAATTCCGCGCGGTGCCCTTTATCCTGTTCTTCCCCTGCGCGACATCGTGGTGTTTCCCCACATGATCGTCCCGCTGTTCGTGGGCCGGGAAAAGTCGGTACGTGCTCTCGAAGACGTCATGAAGGAGGATAAGCAGATCCTGCTCGTGACGCAGAAGAATGCCGCGCAGGACGATCCGTCTGCGTCGGACATCTTCACCGTCGGTACGGTCGGCACGGTTCTGCAGCTGCTGAAATTGCCCGACGGCACCGTCAAGGTACTGGTCGAGGGCGGCCAGCGCGCCCGCATCGTGCGCTTCAGCGACAACCCCGATTTCTTCCAGGCCTATGCCGAGCTGGTCGAGGAGAAGAGCGGCGAGGGCAGCGAGCTCGAGGCCCTGGCGCGTACCGCCGTCGCCCAGTTCGAGCAATACATCAAGCTCAACAAGAAGATCCCGCCCGAGGTGCTGGTCTCGATCAACCAGATCGACGATCCGGCCAAGCTCGCGGACACGATCGCCTCGCATCTGGCGCTCAAGATCCCCGAGAAGCAGGAGCTTCTGGAGGCCGAGACGGTCAGTGAGCGCCTGGAAAAGGTCTTCGCCTTCATGGAGGGCGAGATCGGCGTGCTGCAGGTGGAAAAGCGCATCCGCAACCGCGTCAAGCGGCAGATGGAGAAGACCCAGCGCGAGTATTATCTGAACGAACAGATGAAGGCGATCCAGAAGGAGCTGGGCGAGGGCGAGGATGGCAAGGACGAGCTGGCCGAGCTCGAAGAGCGCGTCAACAAGACCAAGCTGACCAAGGAAGCCCGCGACAAGGCCTTTGCCGAGCTGAAGAAGCTGCGCAGCATGAGCCCGATGTCGGCCGAGGCGACGGTGGTTCGCAACTACCTCGACTGGCTGCTGAGCATTCCGTGGGAGCAGCGCACCAAGGTCAAGCGCGACATCAAGGTCGCCGAGACGGTGCTGCACCAGGATCATTACGGCCTCGACAAGGTCAAGGAACGTATCCTCGAATATCTCGCGGTCCAGCAGCGCATGAAGAAGGTCAAGGGACCGATCCTGTGCCTGGTCGGCCCGCCGGGTGTCGGCAAGACCTCGCTCGGCAAGTCGATCGCCAAGGCGACCGGGCGCAACTTCGTGCGCATGTCGCTGGGTGGCGTGCGGGACGAGGCCGAGGTGCGCGGCCATCGCCGGACCTACATCGGCTCGATGCCGGGCAAGGTCATCCAGGGCATGAAGAAGGCGAAGTCGTCGAACCCGCTGTTCCTGCTGGACGAGATCGACAAGCTGGGCGCGGACTGGCGGGGCGATCCGTCCTCGGCCCTGCTCGAAGTGCTGGATCCGGAGCAGAACTCGACGTTCAACGATCACTATCTCGAGGTCGACTACGACCTGTCGGACGTGATGTTCGTGACGACCGCCAACAGCCTGCGCATGCCGCAGCCCCTGCTGGACCGCATGGAGATCATCCGTATCCCCGGCTACACCGAGGACGAGAAGCTGGAGATCGCCAAGCGGCATCTGCTGGCCAAGCAGGTCGAGGCCCATGGCCTGAAGAAGACCGAATGGTCGATTTCGGACGACGCGATCCGCGACCTGATCCGCTACTACACGAGGGAGGCCGGCGTCCGGTCGCTCGAGCGCGAGTTCGCCAACCTGACCCGCAAGGCCATCAAGGAAATCTTGATGAACAAGACGGTGAAGGTTGCGGTGACCCGGCGCAATCTCGAGAAGTATGCGGGCGTGAAGAAGTTCCGCTACGGCGAGATCGAGGCGGAGGATCTGGTCGGTGTCGTCACTGGCCTGGCCTGGACGGAAGTCGGCGGCGAGCTGCTGTCGATCGAGTCGGTGCTATTGCCCGGCAAGGGCAAGATCACGGCGACCGGCAAGCTCGGAGACGTTATGAAGGAATCGGTGCAAGCCGCTGAATCCTATGTGAAGTCGCGTGGCCCTGCTTATGGCATCAAACGGTCGGTGTTTGACAAGAAGGACATCCACGTCCATGTGCCCGAGGGGGCGACGCCCAAGGACGGCCCGTCGGCCGGCGTCGCCATGGTTACGACGATCGTCTCGGTCATGACCGGCATCCCGGTGCGCCGCGACATCGCCATGACCGGTGAGATCACGCTCAGGGGCCGGGTGTTCCCGATCGGCGGCCTGAAGGAGAAGCTGTTGGCGGCCCTGCGCGGCGGCATCAAGACGGTGTTCATCCCGAAGGACAACGAGAAGGACCTGGCCGAGATCCCGGACAACGTGAAGCGCGGCATGACGATCATCCCGGTCGCCCATGTCGACGAGGTCCTGGCCAAGGCCCTGACGAGGCCGCTGGTGCCGATCGAGTGGGACGAGACCGATGCGCCCGTAGCCGAATCGGTCGCTTCCAAGACCGAGACGGAAGACCGACCAGGGGTCGTGACCCACTAATCCACCTATCGGATTGACCAACCCGGGCCCGGATGGCGACATCCGGGCCCGGTTTCGTCAAAAGCCACTGTTTTTTCGCAGAATAGCTCGATTTTTTGGACTTTCGGCGGTTGACTGCCAAACGAGCCGCGATCTAAGCTCCCGGTTCAATTGAACGGGTAAATTTCCTGGTTCTACTTTGTGTCGTTGGAGGGGGTCGCGTGAACAAGAACGAACTCGTCGACGCGGTTGCTACCGCTACCGAGCTTAAGAAGTCCGAAGCGGCGAAGGCCGTGGATGCGGTCTTCGACAGCATTGAAGCCGCGCTGAAGAAGGGTGATGAAGTTCGCCTGGTCGGCTTCGGCACGTTCAGCGTCGCGGCGCGTGAGGCTTCTGAAGGGCGCAACCCGCGTACCGGCGAGAAGATTCAGATCGCTGCGTCGAAGCAGGCCAAGTTCAAGGCCGGCAAGACGCTCAAGGATGCGCTGAACTAATAGTTCGCGTTCGGGGCCGCCGGCGACGGCGACCTCACCGGTCTGAGGAAGCGATACCGCTCGACGGGGCTCGGATTCGACGAGCAGGTTGGGTAGGTCGCTTCGTCGGCCACCAGGGCCAGCCCCTGTCGGGCGATTAGCTCAGCGGTAGAGCGTCTCGCTTACACCGAGAGGGTCGGCGGTTCGAATCCGTCATCGCCCACCACCCCCTGGACTGCCACGACCTCGACCGAAGTCTGCATGGCCGCCTGTCGGAACACCGATGGCGTCTGCCGTGTTTGCTGTGGTAGGGTGACGCCTAGCTTAAAGCTACGCCATCTTGCAGTTAAAGCTGCGCCATTCAAAAACGGACGGCATGATGAGCGACATCAATGTAAATCCTGCCCAACGGCAGGCGACGGTCACCGACACGACCAACACGACGGCCCGGGCCGCAACGCAGCCCAATTCGGCCTCGACGACCGATGCACCCGCGACCAATGCGCCGGGTGATTCGATCAACCTCAGCCCGGCCGCCCAAGTGGCGACGGCGGGGTTCGCGGGCAACACGACGCTCAACGACAAGGATGCGGTCAGCACCTCCGTCGGTCTGCGTCAGAGCATCGGCGCATCGAGCCTATCGGTCAGCGCAAAACAGAACCAGGCGATCCTTTCGCTCCTCCGCTGAGGCTGGCGGCCTTCGGGCCGGCCCTTCCGGAATTCGGCCAAGGCCGCGCTTCGAAACAGACGCTGTTTCGGGACGCGGCTCCTTGCGTTTCTCGACAATGTTCGCCGCGGAAAGGAGCGGGCGGAGGAGGTCGCGGCAGCCGTTTCGTTCCAAAGAATTCTCCGACACCGGCCCCTAAGCGACTGTTTTGCCTGCCATCCCGCTCTACTGCACCGCCGAAGCAAGGCGCTGCCTCACCGAATCGATGAGGGTGCCGTCGCCTAGCCCAAAACATCCCGCAGACCTGCAGCCCTGCAATGCGCGACAGAGTGTGAAAAGACCGCTGTAACATGCTTGACCTAAGTCGGGGGCAGGGGTACTTAGCGGCCCTCGGTTCGCGGGGGTGTAGCTCAGTTGGTTAGAGCGCCGGCCTGTCACGCCGGAGGTCACGGGTTCGAGTCCCGCCACTCCCGCCATTCCGCCCCGAGCTTCGAAGGCGTCGTCCACCGCGCCCGCGGCGGTTTGCCGATACCCGTTCGGCATCGCGCGCTTTCCTTTTCCGCTTGTTCTCCTTATACCTGATTTTTCTGGCGATAACCGGACCTTGGCCTCCCGAGGCGTCCCGGTGAGCGCGTCCGACTCCCCGGGTCACGGGGGTTGATCCGCGTGGCGCCCCAGCCCGACAGGACCGAGAGACCGATCAATGTCTTCGCTCAGCCTGCTGCGAGAATATCTGCCGATCCTGATTTTCCTCGGCATCGCCATCTTCATGGGCTGCGCCGCCGTCGGCCTGTCCTTCATCGCCGGAAAACAGAATCCGGACAGCGAGAAGCTCTCGCCGTACGAATGCGGCTTCGAGCCGTTCGAGGACGCGCGTTCCAAGTTCGACGTGCGTTTCTATCTGGTCGCGATCCTGTTCATCATCTTCGACCTCGAAGTGGCCTTCCTGTTCCCCTGGGCGGTGACGCTCGGGGATATCGGCATGTTCGGGTTCTGGTCGATGGTGCTGTTCCTCGGCATCCTGACCATCGGCTTCGTCTATGAATGGAAGAAGGGAGCTCTCGAATGGGAGTGATCGGATCGTCCCAGCCGCCGACACCGTCGGGCCTCGCCCCCATTCCGCCCGGCGCCAGCCAGGACGCGCTCCTGCGCTCCGTGACCGACGAGATGACGGACAAGGGCTTCGTCGTGGCCTCGCTCGATGCGCTGGTCAATTGGGCCCGAACCGGCTCGTTGTGGCCGATGACCTTCGGTCTCGCCTGCTGCGCCGTCGAGATGATGCACAGCTATGCCAGCCGCTACGACCTCGACCGGTTCGGCGTGGTGCCGCGGCCGAGCCCGCGCCAGTCCGACGTGATGATCGTCGCCGGCACGCTCACCAACAAGATGGCGCCGGCCCTGCGTAAGGTCTACGACCAGATGGCAGAGCCGCGCTGGGTCATCTCCATGGGCTCTTGCGCCAACGGCGGCGGCTATTATCACTATTCCTATTCGGTCGTGCGCGGATGCGACCGGATCGTTCCGGTCGACATCTATGTGCCGGGTTGCCCGCCGACCGCGGAAGCGCTGGTCTACGGCATCCTGCAACTGCAGAAGAAGATCAAGCGCTCCAGCGTCTTCGCGCGCTGATCCGCCCCGTTACGGCAGGCGACCCAAGAGGGATCATGACCCAAGCGCTTACGGAGTTCGGCTCCACCGTCGCCACCGCCCTCGACCAGAATTGCCTCAAGGTCGAAGTGATCAGGGACGAGCTCATCCTTTGGGTGCCGCGCACGGCGATCGTGCCGGCGCTCACGTTCCTGCGCGACGATCCGCGCTGCCTGTTCAAGATCCTGGTCGACCTGTGCGGCGTCGATTATCCGGAACGCCCGCAGCGGTTCGAGGTCGTCTATAATCTGCTGAGCCTCAAGCACAATCGCCGGATCCGCGTAAAGGTCGCGACCGACGAGGAGACGCCGGTGCCGAGCGTGGTCGGCGTGTTCAGCACCGCCGGCTGGTTCGAGCGCGAAGCCTGGGACATGTACGGCATCTTCTTCGCCGACAATCCGGACCTGCGTCGCATCCTGACCGACTACGGCTTCGAAGGGCACCCGCTGCGCAAGGATTTCCCGCTGACCGGCTTCGTCGAGGTGCGCTATGACGACGACCAGAAGCGCGTCGTCTATGAGCCGGTGAAACTGAAACAGGAATTCCGCAGCTTCGACTTCCTGTCGCCGTGGGAGGGCATGAACCACCTGCTGCCGGGCGACGAGAAGTTCAAGGAGACGCCGCCCGAAGCCCCGGCGGGGAGCAAGACCTGATGAGCGAGACCATCCTCAAGACCGCGACGGCGTTCGACACCGCCACCGCCTCCGGCGCGCTGACCAATGCGCCGGCCGCGATGGACATCAAGAACTACAATCTGAATTTCGGGCCGCAGCATCCGGCCGCCCACGGCGTGTTGCGCCTGGTGCTGGAGCTGGACGGCGAGACCGTCGAGCGGTGCGATCCGCATATCGGCCTGCTGCATCGCGGCACCGAGAAGCTGATCGAATACAAGACCTACATGCAGGCGCTGCCGTATTTCGACCGGCTCGACTATGTGGCACCCATGTCGCAGGAGCACGCCTTCGCGCTGGCGGTCGAGCGGCTGATGGGTATCGACGTGCCGCTGCGTGCCCAATATATCCGTGTGCTCTATGCCGAGATCTCACGCATCGCGAACCATCTGCTCAACGTCACGACCTTCGCGATCGACGTCGGCGCCATCACGCCGCTGTTGTGGGGCTTTGAGGATCGCGAGCGGCTGATGGAGTTCTACGAGCGGGTCTGCGGCGCCCGGCTCCATGCCAACTACTTCCGCCCCGGCGGTGTCCATCAGGACCTGCCGTCCGGCCTGACCGACGAGATCCTGGGCTTCTGCGATGCGTTCCCCAAACGCATCGACGACCTGGAAAACCTGCTGACCGAAAACCGGATCTTCAAGCAGCGCACGGTCGACATCGGCGTGATCAGCCCCGAGGACGCGTTCGACTGGGGGCTGTCCGGGCCGATGCTGCGCGGCTCCGGCGTCGCCTGGGACCTGCGCAAGTCGCAGCCCTACGACTGCTATGCCGACATGGATTTCGACATTCCGATCGGCAAGAACGGCGACTGCTGGTCGCGCTACCTGGTTCGCATGGAAGAGATGCGTCAGTCCGTCAAGATCATGCGCCAGGCGATCGAGCAGATGCCGGGCGGCCCGCACATGGTCAACGACCGCAAGGTGGCGCCGCCGCCGCGCGCTGAAATGAAGCAGTCGATGGAAGCCCTCATCCATCACTTCAAGCTCTATACCGAGGGTTATCACGTACCGGCGGGCGAGACCTACACGGCCGTCGAGGCGCCCAAGGGCGAGTTCGGCGTCTATGTCGTGTCCGACGGCAGCAACAAGCCGTATCGCTGCAAGATCCGCGCGCCCGGGTTCGCCTTTCTCCAGGCGGCCGACTTCATGGGCAAGGGCCACATGCTGGCCGACGTGGTGGCGATCATCGGTTCCATGGACATCGTGTTTGGCGAGATCGATCGATGAGCGGAGAGCACGACGACGTGGTCGTCGAGCAGCCGAAGAGCTTCGAGTTCACGGCTGAGAATCTGGAACGGGCCAAGGCGATCATCGCCAAATATCCCGAAGGCCGCGAGGCGAGCGCGGTTCTGCCGCTGCTCTATATCGCGCAGAAACAGCACCAGAACTGGGTGCCGCGCGTCGCGATGGATTATGTCGCCGGCCTGCTCGGCATGGCACCGATCCGCGTGTACGAGGTCGCGACCTTCTACACCATGTTCAACCTGAAGCCGGTCGGCACCTATTTCCTGCAGGTGTGCCGCACGACTTCGTGCTGGCTGCGCGGGTCGGACGCCGTGACCGAGGCCTGCAAGCGCAAGCTGGGCATCGACCTTGGCGGCACGACGCCGGACGGCAAGTTCACCCTGGTCGAGGTCGAATGCCTGGGCGCCTGCGTCAATGCGCCGGTGCTGCAGGTTCACGACGATCTCTACGAGGATCTCGACGCCAGGCTGACCGAGGATCTGCTCGACAGCCTGGCGCGCGGCGTGGTTCCGCCCAAGGGTTCGATGATCGGCCGCCAGACCTCGGCGCCGGTCGGTGGCCCCGACACCCTGCTGACCCTCGGGCTCGATGGAGACGGCCATGCTGCGTGACGAAGATCGGATCTTCACGAACCTCTACGGCATCCACGACTGGCACCTGGCCGGCGCGCAGAAGCGTGGCGACTGGAGCGGCACCAAGGACCTGATCCTCAAGGGCCGCGACTGGCTGGTCGAGGAGATGAAATCCTCGAACCTGCGCGGCCGTGGCGGCGCGGGCTTCCCGACCGGGATGAAATGGTCGTTCATGCCCAAGGCCTCGCCCGATGGCCGCCCCAGCTACCTCGTGGTCAATGCCGACGAGTCGGAGCCCGGCACCTGCAAGGACCGCGACATCATCCGGCATGACCCGCACAAGCTGGTCGAGGGCTGTCTGCTGGCCTCGGTCGCGATGGGGGCGAGCGCCTGCTACATCTATATCCGCGGCGAGTTCTATAACGAGGGCACGAACCTCCAGGTCGCGATCGACGAGGCCTATGCGGCGGGCCTGGTCGGCAAGAACGCCTGCGGTTCGGGCTATGATTTCGAGATCTTCCTGCATCGCGGCGCCGGCGCCTATATCTGTGGCGAAGAGACGGCTCTTTTGGAGAGCCTGGAAGGCCGCAAGGGCCAGCCGCGCCTGAAGCCGCCGTTCCCGGCGCAGTGCGGGCTTTATGGCTGCCCGACGACGGTCAACAATGTCGAGACGATCGCGGTCGTGCCGACCATCCTGCGCCGCGGCGGCGCCTGGTTTGCGGGCCTCGGCCGGCCCAAGAACAACGGCACCAAGCTGTTCTGCATCTCGGGCCACGTGAACAAGCCGTGCAATGTCGAAGAGGAGATGGGCATCCCCCTGAAGGAACTCATCGAGAAGCATTGCGGCGGCGTGCGCGGCGGCTGGGACAACCTGCTGGGCATCATCCCCGGCGGCTCGTCGGTGCCGGTGCTGCCCAAGTCGATCTGCGACACGGTGCTGATGGATTTCGACAGCCTGCGCGAGGTCAAGAGCGGCCTTGGCACGGCAGCCGTCATCGTCATGGACAAGTCGACCGACATCATCGCGGCGATCGCGCGCCTGGCCCATTTCTATAAGCATGAGAGCTGCGGGCAATGCACGCCGTGCCGTGAGGGCACCGGCTGGATGTGGCGCGTGATGGAGCGGCTGGTGAAGGGCAATGCCTCGGTCGAGGAGATCGACATGCTGCTCGACGTCTCCTATGAGATCGAAGGCCATACGATCTGTGCGCTGGGCGACGCCGCGGCCTGGCCGATCCAGGGCCTGATCAGGCATTTCCGCCCGGTGCTCGAAGAGCGTATCAAGAACTACCGAGCGACGGCGATCGGCCGTTCGCACGCGGCCTGAGGTCCCAATCCATGCCGAAGCTGACGATCAACGGCCAAGAGGTCGAGGTTCCCGCGGGAACCACCGTGCTGCAGGCGTGCCAGAGCGCAGGCGTCGAGGTGCCGCATTTCTGCTTCCATGAGCGCCTGGCCATTGCCGGCAATTGCCGCATGTGCCTGGTCGAGATGGAGAAGGCGCCGAAGCCGGTCGCGTCCTGCGCCATGCCGGTTGCCGACGGGCAGGTGGTCTACACCAATTCCGCCAAGGCCCAGCGTGCCCGCAAGGGCGTGATGGAATTCCTGCTGATCAACCATCCGCTGGATTGCCCGATCTGCGACCAGGGCGGCGAGTGCGACCTCCAGGACGAGGCGATGGCATTCGGCTTCGATCGCGGCCGGTTCCAGGAAAACAAGCGCGCGGTCAAGGACAAGAATTTCGGTCCGCTGATCAAGACCCAGATGACGCGCTGCATCCATTGCACACGCTGCGTTCGCTTCGCGACCGACGTGGCCGGCGTGTCCGAACTGGGCGCCACGGGCCGCGGCGAGAATATGGAGATCGGCACCTATGTCGAGCATGCGCTGACGTCGGAGCTGTCGGGCAACATGATCGACCTGTGCCCGGTCGGCGCGCTGACCTCGAAGCCTTACGCCTTCGTGTCCCGGCCGTGGGAGTTGACCAAGACCGAGTCGATCGACGTGCTGGACGCGGTCGGCGCCAATATCCGCATCGACGCACGCGGGCCGGAAGTGCTGCGGGTACTGCCGCGCCTGCACGAGGACGTGAACGAGGAATGGCTGGGCGACAAGGGTCGCTTCGCCATCGACGGCCTGATGAAGCGCCGCCTGGACAAGCCCTATGTCCGCCAGAACGGCCGGCTGGTCGCGGCGAGCTGGGTGGACGCGTTCAGCGCGATCGCGGCACGGGTGGACGGCCTCGACGGCTCCAGGATCGCGGGCATCGCCGGCGATCTGGTCGATGCCGAGGCGATGCTGGCGCTCAAGGATCTGCTGGCCGGCCTGGGTTCCGCCAATCTCGACTGCCGCCAGGACGGCGCCAAGCTGCCGGCCGAGCGCGCGGGCTATCTGTTCAACACGACGATCGCCGGCATCGACCAGGCCGACGTCGTGCTGTTCGTCGGTACCAATCCGCGCATCGAGGCGCCGCTGATCAATGCGCGCTTCCGCAAGCGCTACCTGCTGGGCGGCTTCAAGGCGGCGGTGATCGGCCCGGCGGTCGACCTGACCTACCCGGTGATCCAACTGGGCGAGGGGCCGGAAGTGCTGGCCGATCTGGCCGACGGCAACCACACCTGGGGCGAGGTGCTGAAGGGCGCCAAGAACCCGATGATCGTGGTCGGGCAGGGCGCGCTGGCCCGCGAGGACGGCGCCGCCGTCCTGGATCTCGCGCGCAGGCTGGCTGATGCGGCCGGCGTGGTGCGCGAGGGTTGGAACGGCTTCAACGTGCTGCATACCGCGGCCGCGCGGGTCGGCGGCCTGGAACTGGGCTTCGTGCCGGGCGAGGGTGGCCGCGACGTGGCCGGCATCCTGGAGGGGGCGCGGTCCGGTGCGGTCGAGGTCGTCTACCTGCTGGGTGCCGATGAGATCGATACGACCCAGCTGGGCAAGGCCTTCGTGATCTACCAGGGGCATCACGGCGATGCCGGTGCCGCGCGCGCCGATGTCGTGCTGCCGGGTGCCGCCTATACCGAGAAGAACGGCACCTACGTCAATACCGAGGGTCGGGTCCAGCTCGGCCGCCTCGCGACCTTCCCGCCAGGCGAGGCGCGCGAGGATTGGAAGATCCTGCGCGCGCTGTCCGAGCCGCTCGGCCATAAGTTGCCCTACGACAACCTGTCCCAGCTGCGCCAGCGCCTGATCGAGGTCAATCCGCGCTTCGCCCATGTCGACGAACTGGTGCCGGCGGAATGGAGCGCGTTCGGTATCGCCGGACCGACCGGGGCAGGGCCGTTCGTCTACCCGATCGAGAATTATTACATGACCGATGCGGTCAGCCGGTCGTCGCCGACCATGGCGGCCTGCACCGAGTCGCTTCGCGCAACCGTCAGCCAGAAGACCGGCACCCATGGCTAACCTATTGACGGACTACATCATCCCGTTCGGCTGGATCCTGGGGGGCATCATCCTGACGGTGGCCTGCCTGATGGGCGGCATGGCGTACCTGACCTTGTTCGAGCGCAAGG
Organism: Aliidongia sp.; assembly: GCF_035943795.1. NCBI lineage: Bacteria > Pseudomonadati > Pseudomonadota > Alphaproteobacteria > Rhodospirillales > Dongiaceae > Aliidongia > Aliidongia sp. The sequence continues at coordinate 23,831 of NZ_DASZBY010000147.1, forward strand.
TGCTGGCGGCGGCCCAGCTGCGCATCGGCCCGAACGTGGTCGGCCCGTTCGGGCTGCTGCAGCCGATCGCGGACGGGCTGAAGCTGCTCAGCAAGGAAACCATCATCCCGAGCGGGGCGAACCGCGCAGTGTTCATCCTGGCGCCGATGATGACCTTCATCCTGGCACTGGTCGCCTGGTCGGTCATCCCGTTCAACCAGTACCTGGTGCTGGCGAACATCAATGTCGGCGTGCTGTTCCTGTTCGCGATCTCGTCGCTGGGCGTCTACGGCATCATCATGGCCGGCTGGGCGTCGAACTCGAAATACGCGTTCCTGGGCTCGCTCCGCGCAGCGGCGCAGATGGTGTCCTACGAAGTTTCCATGGGCCTGGTGCTGGTCACGGTGCTGCTGTGTGCCGGTTCGCTGAACCTGTCGCAGATCGTGCTGGCGCAGAGCCATGGCTGGTTCGGCGTCTCGTGGCTGCCCGGCTGGTACGTGCTGCCGCTGCTGCCGATGGCGGTCGTGTTCTTTGTGTCGGGCCTGGCCGAGACCAACCGCTCGCCGTTCGACCTGGTCGAGGGCGAGTCGGAACTGGTCGGCGGCTATTTCGTCGAATATTCCTCGATGACCTTCGCGCTGTTCTATCTCGGCGAATACATGAACATGATCCTGGTCAGCGCCATGACCAGCATCCTGTTCCTGGGCGGCTGGCTGCCGCCGCTCAACATCGCGATCCTGAGCTATGCCTGGATGGGTCCGATCTGGTTCGTGCTCAAGACGATCTTCGTGCTGTTCTGTTTCATCTGGGTCCGTGCCTCGTTCCCGCGCTTCCGGTACGACCAGCTGATGCGGCTCGGCTGGAAGATCTTCCTGCCGCTGTCGCTGATCTATCTGCTGGTGGTGGCGTTCGTGCTGGTCTACGCAGGCTGGCTGCCCAAGGTCGCCTGACCGAAAGGCTTCGTCGTGTTCGGTAAAGGATTGAAGTGATGGCGTTCATCGACCGCGGGGCTCGGAGTTTCCTTCTGAAGGAACTCATCGGCGGCATGTTGCTGACCCTCAGCTACATGTTCAAGAAGCCCGTGACCGTGAACTACCCCTATGAAAAGGGGCCGCTCAGCCCGCGCTTCCGTGGCGAGCACGTGCTGCGCCGCTATGCCAATGGCGAAGAGCGCTGCATCGCCTGCAAGCTGTGCGAGGCGGTGTGTCCGGCGCTCGCCATCACGATCGAGGCCGAGCCGCGTGACGACGGCAGCCGCCGCACGACGCGCTACGATATCGACATGACGAAATGCATCTACTGCGGCCTGTGCCAGGAGGCCTGCCCGGTCGATGCGATCGTCGAAGGTCCGAATTTCGAATTCGCCACGGAGACCCGGGAAGAGCTGTTCTACAACAAGGAAAAGCTGCTCTCGAACGGCGACCGCTGGGAATACCAGATCGCCTTGAACCTCGTCGCCGACGCGCCGTATCGCTGAGGCTGGAAGAAGCATGGATATTCGTCTGACTTTCGGAGAGCCGGCATGATCCTCTCGGCCCTGGCCTTCTATCTCTTCGCCATCATCCTCGTCTTCTCGGGCCTGATGGTCGTCACGGCGCGCAATCCCGTGCATTCCGTGCTGTTCCTGATTCTGGCGTTCTTCAACGCGGCCGGGCTGTTCGTGTTGCTGGGCGCGGAATTCCTGGCGATGATCCTGGTCGTCGTCTATGTCGGCGCGGTGGCGGTGCTGTTCCTGTTCGTCGTCATGATGCTCGACATCAATTTCGCGGCCCTGCGGCACGGCATCAAGCAGCACCTGGCGCTGGGCCTCGCGGTCGGGATCGTGCTGCTGGCCGAACTCATCTTCAGCGGCACCGCCCTGGCACCGCAGGTCACGGCCCATATTGCCCAGGCTGGCGCCGCGCCGGCCGGTGCGACCAATACCCAGGCGCTGGGGGCGATCCTCTATACCCGCTACATCTACGCGTTCGAGGGCTCCGGCCTGATCCTGCTGGTCGCCATGATCGGCGCGATCGTGCTGACGCACCGTTCGCGCGTCGGCGTCCGCCGCCAGGTCATTTCCGCCCAGATCAACCGTTCGCGCGCCGAGACGATCGAAGTCGTCAAGGTCCCGACCGGCCACGGCATCTGAGCCGCAAACGAGAGGAATGGAAGCCATGGAAATCGGTCTTGCCCATTACCTGATCCTGGCGGCGCTGCTGTTCACGCTCGGGATCTTCGGGATCTTCCTCAATCGCCGGAACGTCATCATCATCCTGATGTCGGTCGAGCTGATGCTGCTCGCCGTCAACATCAATTTCGTGGCGTTCTCGAGCTTCTTGGGCGACCTCACCGGCCAGGTGTTCGCCATGTTCGTGCTGACCGTGGCCGCCGCCGAGGCGGCGATCGGTCTCGCCATCCTGGTCGTCTATTTCCGAAACCGCGGCACCATCGCGGTTGAGGACATCAACCTGATGAGGGGCTAGGGCCCTATGGCAACCGCCATCGTCTTTCTGCCGCTGCTCGCGGCACTCATCGTCGGCCTGCTCGGGCGCACGCTCGGCGACCGCGCCTCGCAACTCATCACCACCGGTGCGGTGCTGGTCTCGGCGATCCTGTCGGTGCTGGTGTTCAAGGATGTGGCGCTCGATCACCACACCTCGACCATTACGCTGTTTAAGTGGATCGACACTGGCCCGCTGTCGGTCGATTGGGCGATCCGCCTCGACACGCTCACCGCGGTCATGCTGCTGGTGGTCAACGGCGTGTCGTCGATGGTCCATGTCTATTCGATCGGCTATATGTCGCACGACCATTCCAAGCCGCGCTTCATGGCCTATCTGTCGCTGTTCACCTTCGCCATGCTGATGCTGGTGACGGCAGACAACCTGGTGCAGATGTTCTTCGGATGGGAAGGCGTCGGCGTCGCGTCCTACCTCCTGATCGGCTTCTGGTACGACCGGCCGTCGGCAAATGCCGCCGCCATCAAGGCGTTCGTGGTCAACCGGGTCGGCGATTTCGGCTTCTCGCTCGGCATCTTCGCCACTTTCTTCATGTTCGGTACCCTGCAGTTCGACCAGGTGTTCGCGGCCGTCCCGGGCGCCGTCGACAAGACTTTCGAGTTCCTGGGCTACCAGGTCGATGCGCTGACCTGCACCTCGATCCTGCTGTTCGTCGGCGCCATGGGCAAATCGGCCCAGCTCGGCCTCCATACCTGGCTGCCGGACGCGATGGAAGGTCCGACCCCGGTCTCGGCGCTCATCCATGCCGCGACCATGGTCACGGCCGGCGTGTTCATGCTGTGCCGCCTGTCGCCGATGCTGGAATATTCCCAGACCGCGCTCAACGTGGTGGTCGTCGTCGGCGGCACCACTGCGATCTTCGCCGCCTCGGTCGGCATGGCGCAGAACGACATCAAGCGCGTCATCGCCTATTCGACCTGCAGCCAACTCGGCTACATGTTCTTCGCCGCCGGGGTCTCGGCCTATCCGGCCGCGATGTTCCATCTGGCGACCCATGCCTCGTTCAAGGCGCTCTTGTTCCTCGGCGCCGGCTCGGTCATCCATGCCATGTCCGGCGAGCAGGACATGCGCAAGATGGGCGGGTTGTGGAAACTGATCCCGGTGACCTACGTGCTGATGTGGATCGGCAACTTGGCGCTGGCCGGCATTCCGCCCTTCGCAGGATATTTCTCCAAGGATGCGATCATCGAGGCGGCCTACGCGGCCGGTACGCCGGTCGGCTACTACGCCTATTGGCTGGGCATCGCGGCGGCGTTCCTGACCAGCTTCTATTCCTGGCGCCTGCTGTTCATGACGTTCCACGGCAAGTCGCGCGCCGATCATCACACGCTGGAGCATGTGCATGAGTCGCCGGCCGTGATGGTCGTGCCGCTGGTCGTGCTCGCGATCGGCGCCGTGTTCGCCGGCTGGATCGGCGTCGATCATTTCATCGGCGAGGACATGGGCGCGTTCTGGGGCAAGTCGATCCTGATGCTCGACAATCACCAGGGGCTGGCCCATCGCGAGGAGATTCCGGCGCTGATGAGTTACATGGCGCTGATCGTTGGCGTCGCCGGCATCGTGCTCGCCTGGATCTTCTACGTCGTGGCTCCGGGCCTGCCGGCCGCGTTCGCCAACGCCTTCCGCACGCTCTACGAAGCCTGTCTCAACAAGTGGTACTTCGACGAGATCTACGATGCGCTCATCGTCAAGCCGTCGATGTGGCTCGGCTGGGGGCTGTGGAAGGGCGGCGATGGCGTGATCATCGACGGGCTGGGTCCGAACGGCGTCGCCGCCGTCACCCGCGGCCTGTCCCGCCGGGCCAGCCGCCTGCAGACCGGCTACGTCTACCATTATGCGTTCGCGATGCTGATAGGCGTGCTGTGCCTTGTGTCGTGGTACATTGTCTATCAGCGGTGAGGATTTGATGAGCAACTGGCCGCTCCTGTCGCTGGTCACCTTCCTGCCGCTGGTGGGTGGCGCATTCATTCTGTTCTTGCGGGGCGACGAACATCTCGTCGCACGCAATGCCCGATGGATCGCGCTCTGGACCTCGCTGATCACGTTCGCGCTGTCGATTCCGCTGTGGGTCGGCTTCAACCCGAAAAGCCCGGATTTCCAGTTCGTCGAGCAGGCGGAATGGATGCCCAGCCTCCATATCGCCTACCACATGGGCATCGACGGCATTTCGCTGTTCTTCGTGCTGCTGTCGACCCTGCTGACGCCGATCTGCATCCTCGCCTCGTGGGAGGCGGTGCATAATCGCGTCAAGGAATACATGCTGGCCTTCCTCATCCTCGAGACGATGATGGTGGGCATGTTCTGCGCGCTCGATCTGATCGTGTTCTACATCTTCTTCGAGGCTGTACTGATCCCGATGTTCCTGATCATCGGCATCTGGGGCGGTCAGCGGCGCGTCTATGCCGCGTTCAAGTTCTTCCTCTACACCTTCCTCGGCTCGGTGCTGATGCTGCTGGCGATCCTCGCGATCTATTGGCAGCTGGGTACGACCGACATCCCGACCGCCATGCACGCGACCCTGCCGAAGTCGCTGCAGAACTACCTTTGGCTCGCGTTCTTCGCCTCCTTCGCGGTCAAGGTGCCGATGTGGCCGGTCCATACCTGGCTGCCCGACGCCCACGTCGAGGCGCCGACCGCGGGCTCGGTCATCCTGGCCGGCGTGCTGCTGAAGATGGGGGCCTACGGCTTCCTGCGCTTCTCGCTGCCGATCTTTCCGGATGCCAGCGTCTATTTCACGCCGCTCATCTTCGCGCTGTCGGTCATCGCGATCATCTATACGTCGCTGGTGGCTCTCGCCCAGGAAGACATGAAGAAGCTGATCGCCTATTCGTCCGTCGCCCACATGGGCTTCGTCACGATCGGCATCTTCACCCTGTCGCAGCAGGGTGTGCAGGGCGCGCTCATCACCATGATCAGCCACGGCTTCGTCTCGGGCGCCCTGTTCCTGTGTGTCGGCGTCGTCTACGACCGGCTGCATACCCGCGAAATCGCACGCTACGGCGGCCTTGCCGAAAACATGCCGAACTACGCGCTCGTCTTCATGGTGTTCATGATGGCGTCGGTCGGGCTGCCCGGGACGTCGGGCTTCGTCGGCGAATTCCTGGTGCTGAACGGCGCGTTCGAGGCCAACACCTGGGTGGGCTTCCTCGCGACCACCGGCATCATCCTGGGGGCGGCCTATATGCTGTACCTCTATCGCCGCGTGATCTTCGGCAAGATCACGCGCGAGGACGTGCGCGGCATGCTCGACCTGTCCTGGCGGGAAAAGCTGATCTTCGCGCCGCTACTCATCCTGGTGTTCTGGATGGGCATCTACCCGTCCTCGTTCCTCGAGCCGATGAAGCCGGCGGTCAGCTTCGTGATCGATCGCGGTCGTCTCGCCTCGCAGCCCCGGCCCCATCTGGCCGCGGCCGATGCGGTCTCGGTGGCCGACGCTGTCCCGGTGGTGAAGTGATGATGCCCGTTCCCGATCTCCTGCCGGCGCTGCCGGAGCTTTTCCTGGCCGTCGCCGCGATGGCGCTGATGATGATCGGCGTGTTCCGCAGCGACCGGACCTCGGCGCTGGTCTCGTGGCTTGCCGTGCTGGTGCTGGTCTTCGATCTGGTACTGGTGCAGCGCGGCCCGATCGCGCGCACCGTCACCTTCAGCGGCATGTTCGTGACCGAGCATTTCGCGATCTTCATGAAGTCGCTGATCCTGATCGGGTCCGCGGTGTCGATCGTGATGGCGCGGCAATATAACGAGCGCAACAAGGTCGACCGGTTCGAATTCCCGATCCTGATCCTGTTCGCGACCATCGGCATGATGGCGATGGTCTCGGCCAATGACCTGATCTCGCTCTATGTCGGCCTCGAGCTGCAGAGCCTGTCGCTCTACGTGCTGGCCGCCTTCAAGCGCGACACGCTGCGGTCGACCGAGGCGGGGCTGAAGTATTTCGTTCTGGGCGCGCTCAGCTCCGGCATGCTGCTGTTCGGCGCCTCGCTGATCTACGGCTTTGCCGGCTCGACCAACTTCGACCAGCTGGCGACGGTGCTGAGCACCGAGGCTGGCCTCGGCTCGATCGGCCTGATCATCGGCGTGGTGTTCCTGTCGGTCGGCATCGCGTTCAAATGCTCGGCCGTGCCGTTCCACATGTGGACGCCGGACGTCTATGAGGGCGCGCCGACGCCGGTCACCAGTTTCTTCGCGGTGGCGCCCAAGATCGCCGCCCTCTCGCTGTTCCTGCGCGTGATGATCGAGCCGCTGGGCCACCTCGTCCATCAGTGGCAGCAGATCATCTGGTTCATCTCGCTGGCCTCCATGGTGCTGGGCGCCTATGCCGCGATCAACCAGTCGAACATCAAGCGCCTGATGGCCTACAGCTCGATCGGCCATGTCGGCTACGCGCTGATCGGCCTCGCCGCCGGCACGGCCGACGGCGTGCGCGGCGTGCTGATCTATCTGGCCGTCTATCTGTTCATGAACCTGGGCGCCTTCTCGGTCATCCTGTGCATGGAGCGCAACGGCGAGAGCGTCGAGGAGATCAACGACCTGGCCGGCCTGTCGAAGACCCAGCCGATGACGGCGGCCGCGCTGGCGATCTTCATGTTCTCGATGGCCGGCGTGCCGCCGCTCGCAGGCTTCGTGCCGAAGTTCATCATCTTCATGGCGGCAGTCCATGCCGGGCTGGTCTGGCTCGCTGTGCTGGGCGTGCTGGCCAGCGTGGTCGGCTGCTACTACTACATCCGCATCGTGAAGCTGATGTATTTCGATGCGCCGGCCGAGGCGCTGGACCCGACCGCCGGCGGCAGCGCCGTACGGGTCGTGATGGCCATCACCGCGCTCATCATCCTGCTGTTCATCCTGATCCCCGGTCCGTTGCTGGCGACGGCCGAGGCTGCCGCGACGTCGCTGTTCCCGGGATGAGCCTGCCGGAGACCGCCGGAACGGACGGCGGCCCGAAACTGCCGCCGCCTTTCACGGCGGTCCTCCGCGACGTGGTCGGTTCGACCAGCGATGAGGCCAAGGCGCTGGCTGCCGCCGGTGCTGCCCACGGCACCCTGGTCTGGGCCCGGGAACAGACGGCAGGCCGCGGCCGGCTCGACCGGCAATGGCAGAGCCCGCGCGGCAATCTTTTTACGTCCTGCATCCTCAGGCCTGACGTGACGCCGGCGCGGGCAGCCGAGATCGGCTTCGTCGCGGCGCTGGCCGTGGCGGAGACGGTTCGGACCCTGTTGCCGGCCGCGGTGCCGGTGGCCCTCAAATGGCCGAACGACGTGCTGGTCGACGGCGGCAAGGTCGCCGGCATCCTGCTCGAAGCCCAGTCCGGTCCCAACGGGACGGTCGATTGGCTGGTGCTGGGCATGGGCATCAACATCGTGGCGGCGCCGACGGGCACGCCCTATCGCGCCGTGGCGCTCCAGCCGCTCGGTGCCGTCGCGGATGCGCGAATGGTTCTGGAACTGCTCTATGGCGCGCTGGCCGAACGGCTCGACGACTGGCGGCACGGCGGCTTCGGCGGCATCCGCGCGCGCTGGCTGGCGCTCGCACGTGGCCTGGGGCAACCGATCGAAGTCCGGCAGGGCGACGCCCTGGTTCAGGGTCGCTTCGTCGATCTCGACCATGACGGCGCGCTCGTGCTCGACACGGCCGAGGGGCCGCGGCGGATCACGACCGGTGACGTGCATTTCGCCCAGGTCATAGGAGCCTAGGCGTCGATGTCCGTTGCGCGCGAGGCTCGCAATGCCGATATCTTATTCATGAAATTCGATCGCGGCCTGCTGCCTTGGCTCGTTGGAGCCGATCGGCGCACCGCGACGTTAGCGTTCGAACGAGAAATCCGAGAAACCCATCGATCGGGAGACGGGCGCGGCTTTGCGTCGGCGCCTTCCCGATCATCGACGCGACTGCCTGTGGCGGCCTGCGTCTCATCCTTTTTGAAGAATCCGGTGATATGACACGACGACCCGTTACTTTCGAATCCGCGGCCTCGGCCGCCCCGGCCACGCTCAACAAGCCCGACGAACTGGTGTTCCTGCCCCTGGGCGGCGCCGGCGAGATCGGCATGAACCTCAACATGTACGGCTACGGCGGCAAATGGCTGATGGTCGACCTCGGCATCTCGTTCCCGGACGAGACCATGCCCGGTGTCGAGATCATCATGGCCGATCCCAGCTTCGCCGTTGAACGCAAGGCTGATCTGGTCGGCCTGATGATCACCCACGCCCATGAAGATCATATCGGCGCCATCAGCCATCTGTGGCCTCGCCTCGGCTGTCCGATCTATGCGACGCCGTTCACCGCGTCGGTGCTGCGCCTGAAGCTCGCCGAGTCTGGCCTGCTGCATTCGGTCAAGATCATCGAGCAGCCGCTCGGCAGCCGGTTCAACATCGGCCCGTTCGACATCGAGCTCATCTCGCTGACCCATTCGATCCCAGAACCGAACGCGCTGGTCATCCGCACCGCGGCCGGCACCGTGCTGCATACTGGCGACTGGAAGTTCGATCCGAACCCGCTGGTTGGCCTGACCTCAGATTTCGCGGCGCTGACGCGCTTGGGCGAGGAGGGGGTCGACGCGCTGATCGGCGATTCGACCAACGCATTGCGCGCCGGCGAGGCCGGGTCCGAGGCGGACGTGCGCGAATCCCTGATCGAGCTGGTCGGGCGTTACGACAATCGCGTCGCCATCGCCTGCTTCGCCTCCAACGTCGCCCGCCTGCAATCGGCCGCCGCTGCCGGGGCCGCCCACGGCCGCAAGGTGGCGCTGGTCGGCCGCTCGCTGTGGCGTATGGAGCAGGCTGCGCGCGAGAACGGCTATCTCGACGGCACGCCCGCCTTCATCACCGACGAGGCCGCGGCGGAGTTGCCACGCGACAAGGTGCTGCTGATCTGCACCGGCAGCCAGGGCGAGCCGCGCTCGGCCTTGACCCGCATCGCCGCCAACGACCACCAGAACATCGTGCTCGACGCCGGCGACACGGTGATCTTTTCCTCGCGTGTCATCCCCGGCAACGAACGGCCGATCGGCCGGCTGCAGAACCAGCTGGCGAAGCGCGGCGTCAAGGTCGTGACCGACGACGAGCATTTCGTCCATGTCTCCGGCCATCCGGCGCGCGACGAGCTGTCGCGCATGTATCAGCTCGTGCGGCCGAAGGTCGCCTTGCCGGTGCATGGCGAAGCGCGCCATCTGATCGCGCATGCGCAACTGGCCGAGGATTGCCAGGTGCCGCAGACCGTGATCATCGAGAATGGCGAGATGGTGCGCCTGGCACCGGGGCCGGCCAAAGTGATCGACCAGGTCGAGACCGGTCGGCTCGGCCTCGACGGCAAGAACCTGGTGCAGCTCGATAGCGGCGCCTTCAAGATGCGCCTGCGCATGACGTTCAACGGCTCGGCGGTCGCGACGATCGTGCTCGACCGACGCGGCAAGGTGCTGGCGCTGCCGCAGATCACGGTCCATGGCCTGATCGGCGAAGATGCCGAGGATACGATGAGCCTGACCAAGGCGGTCGAGCGCGCGGTCAATGCCATGCCGGCCGGCGCCAAGATGGAGGACGAAGCCGTGCGCGAGACGACGCGGCTCGCGATCCGCCGGGCGCTCAGCAACAGTCTCGGCAAGAAGCCGGTGACCGAGGTCCATGTCGTGCGCGTCTGACGCGCCGGCCGACGAAACGACGGGAGAGGAAGCAGCATGATCGGACGGCTCAACCATGTCGCCATCGTCGTGCCGGATCTGGCGGCGGCGACAAGGCTCTATGCCGAGACCCTGGGCGGCAAGGTTTCGGCGGCGGTGCCGCAACCGGCGCACGGCGTTACCGTCGTGTTCGTCGAGCTGCCGAACACCAAGATCGAGCTGCTGGAGCCGCTGGGCGAGGGCTCGCCGGTCCAGTCCTTCCTCGACCGCAACCCGTCGGGCGGCATGCATCATGTCTGCTACGAGGTCGACGACATCCTTGCCGCGCGCGACCATCTGAAGGCGCAGGGCGCCCGCGTGCTGGGCGACGGCGAGCCGAAGATCGGCGCCCACGACAAGCCGGTGTTGTTCCTGCACCCGAAGGATTTCTGCGGCACGCTGGTCGAGCTGGAACAGGCCTGAGCCGTCATGAACTGGGTCGAAGGCATCGTCGTCTACACCATCACCTGGTGGCTGGTGATCTTTTGCGTGCTGCCGATCGGCGTGAAGCGCGCCGGCGAGGAGCATCTGGGCCATGACGCAGGCGCGCCAGCCAACCCGCGCCTCAAGTTCAAGGCGCTGTTGACGACCGGGATCACGACGGTGATTTTCATCGCGATCTATCTGGTCGTATCGTCGCCTTATCTGTCCTTCCGCGGTGACTGAGCACATCCATGGCGACGACCTATTGCGACGCGGCCCCCGGCCACCCGTTCCACGAGCCCTATCACGATACCGAATACGGCTTTCCCCAGCGCGACGACCGGGTGCTGTTCGAGCGGCTGGTGCTGGAGATCAACCAGGCCGGCCTGTCCTGGCTGACCATCCTCAAGAAGCGGCCGGCCTTCACCGCCGCCTATGACGGCTTCGACATCGACAAGGTCGCGGCCTATGGCGAGGCAGAGGTGGCGCGGCTGCTGGGCGACCCCGGCATCATCCGCAACCGCCTGAAGGTGGCGGCCGCGATCGAAAACGCCAAGCGGCTGCAGGTCATCATCGCCGAGCATGGCTCGTTCGCCGGCTGGCTCGACAAGCATCACCCGCTGGACAAGGCCGGGTGGGTCAAGCTGTTCGGCCAGACGTTCCGCTTCACGGGCGGCGAGATCGTCGGCGAGTTCCTGATGAGCCTCGGCTACCTGCCGGGCGCCCATGCACCGCATTGTCCGCAGTACAAGACGGTGCTGGCACTCAAGCCGGCATGGGCCGCGGCGCGGTAGCATTGTTCCGACGACCAACCTTGAAAACCACTTGCGATCAAGAATGACCAGCTCTTATGTCGATCCAGCAGTCGTTTTCGCGTGGCAGGCAGCGCATTCGGTCGCGCGGGGCTCCCCGCCTCCTGTTCACGATCGCGGGGGCTTCCGGGTAGATACCAATTCGGAAAAAGAAGCGACGCGTTGGATATTTCCACAACTATGTGACGGGTTGCACGCAGTCGCATGCGGCATCACGGCACCGCGGCACTATCTGAAACTGTGCGGCACCGGAGAAGAATTGCGAAGGGTCCTTCCACCGCATTGGGAGATCCACCCCGCGGCCTATTTCATGACGGCAACGGAGATCGCCTTCGGTCCGAAGTCTCTGCCCGATGGATACCGGATGGAGCTTCACCAATCCGGGCCTGTCACCCAGGTTCGCGTCCTCGCGCCAGATGGCAGTCCAGCTGCCAGCGGGCACGCTGCGGAAACTGCAGACGCCTTCGTTTATGACCGAATCGAAACCACCCAGGATCACAAGCGCAAGGGGCTCGGTATCGCGGTGATGATCGCCCTCGGATCCACCAGGAAGTCCCTCGCGGCGAGGCCACTTCTTGTTGCGACGGAAGATGGCCGCAGCCTCTATGAAAGGCTTGGTTGGACGGTGCTCTCGCCATTCGCGACCGCGACAATTCCGGAAAGCTGACCGCCTGCCAAAAGCACTCCGCCGGCCCTTGGTGACGCGCGCGCCTTTTTGGCGCTATTGAGGTCTTCCCCGGAGCCCCGTTCCGCAGCTATGACCAAGCATGACCGGCGATCTCCTCATCCATGAACTCGGCCCCAAAGGCGACGGCGTGCACCGGTCGCGGGGCGGCACCGTCTATGTCGACCGCGCCCTGCCGGGCGACCGGATCCAGGCCGCGATCCGTCGCGATGACGATGGTGTCCTGCGCGGCGACCTGCTCAAAATCATCAAAGCCTCGCCTCATCGCGTCAGGGCGCCATGCCCGAATTATGACGTCTGCGGCGGCTGCACCCTGCAGCACGCCAAGGATGAATTCTATCGACGCTGGAAAGTCGACATCGTCCGCGATGCCCTGCGCAATAAGGGTTTGAAGCCGAGGGTCTGGCGCGATCCGGTTTTCCTGCCCGCAGGCGACCGGCGCCGCGCCACCTTCACCGCCTTGAGGAAAAACGACCTCGTCATCCTGGGTCACTACCGGCGCCGGGCGCATCATGTGACGGACATCGCCTCCTGCCTCGTCGCCGATCCGGCGGTCATGGACATGCGCGACCGGCTGACGGCCCTGCTCGCGAGAATCCTGCAGGACGGTAAGCCCGCTGCGGCCTTCATCCAGGCGGTAAACGGTCAGTTCGATATCGTCATCACAGGCCCCGTCGGCAAGACGGGCAAGCCCGATCAGGAGACGCGCAAGGCCATCGGCCAGCTTGCCCGGGACGCGAGCGTCAACCGCATTTCCTGGCGCGCCCATCTGGACGATACCGCCGAAATCATCAGCGAGATCAGCCCGCCGCGCGCCCATTTCGGCGATCTCGACGTCATCCTGCCGCCGCTCGCATTTCTGCAGCCGACGCAGGCCGGAGAGAATGCGCTGGTCGGTGCCGTCATGGAACTGCTGCCGCCAACCGGAAAATTCGCTGATCTGTTTTCCGGCTGCGGCACCTTCACCGGTCCGATGCTGGAACGCGGCGCGGTCGACGCCTATGAAAGCGTCGGCTCCGCCGTCCGCGCCCTCGATAAGGCGAAAGGCAGCAGGCCGCTGAAGGCTTTACGGCGAGATCTCTTCCTCAATCCGCTGCGCCGCGACGAAGCCAACCGTTACGACGCCATCGTCTTCGACCCGCCGCGCGCCGGAGCGCAGGCGCAGGTCAGAATGCTGGCTTCCAGCAGGGCGCCGATCCTCGTCGGCGTTTCCTGCAATCCCGCCACCTTCGCCCGCGATGCCCGCATCCTGGTCGACGGTGGCTATCGGCTGGACAGCGTCCGCGTCGTCGACCAATTCACCTGGTCTCACCACGTCGAACTCGTGGCCGCTTTTACCAAGCGATCCAGGTGAAGCGCCCGTCCGACTACGGACGCTCGTAGGCGATGATCGGGGTCACGAGCCGGCCGATGTCCGAAATCTCGCACACCACCTCGTCACCGGCCTTCAGGTAGCGCGGCGGATCCATGGCATAGCCGACGCCGGAAGGTGTGCCGGTCGCGATGATGTCGCCGGGCTCGAGCGTCAGGCCGGCCGACAGCGAGGCGATGATGGTCGGGATCGGGAAGATCATCTGGCCGACCAGGGCGCGCTGGCGTGGCTCGCCATTAACCGTCAGCGACAGTTCGAGCGCGCTCGGATCGGCGATCTCGTCCCGGGTGACGACGAATGGACCCATCGGGCAGGATCGATCGAGCCCCTTGCCCTTGAACCATTGATCGTGGCGGCGCTGCAAATCGCGCGCGGTGATGTCGTTCAGGATCGTAAAGCCGAAAACATGGTTCCAGGCGCGGTCGGCTGGAATGTCGCGCCCGGCCTTGCCGATGATCAGCGCTAACTCGACCTCGTAGTCGATCTTGGCGCTCACCGACGGGTCGACCGCGAAAGGCTCGCCGGGGCCGATTACCGCCGTCGGCGGCTTTGTGAAGAATTGCGGTGCTTCCGGCAATTTTGTTTCCGTGCCCCGCGCGCGGTAGCCCTCCGCCACATGGTCGAGGTAGTTCCGGCCGACGCAGAACACATTCTTGCCCGGGCGCGGGATCGGCGCGGTCAGGCGTACGGCCGAGAGCGGCAGCGATAGGCTGGACTGGGCCAGCAGATCGCGAACGACGGCCAGGGCCGGCGCGCCAGCAGCGATCAGGCCAGAGAGATCCGCGGGCAGGGAGAGCCCGGCCTTCCGCGCCGCCGCCGGCAGATCGAGAATGCGGTCTTCCGTTACGAAGACTCCGTAGCCGATTTTTTCATCATGGACGAAACTGGCGAAGCGCATTCCAATTCTCCCGAAAGCTGCCACGCAGCTACTACGATCGATAAAAATCGCTCCGGCAAGATCGAAGCCGACGACGGGTTCTGGCTGGCCGTTTTATCGGCCAGCGCCAGGAAATCGGACGTCCGGAAATTGGCAAAAAAAATGGCAAGGGCCAAAGCCTCTTGCCATTATGCTCTGCCTTTGGGCAGAATTATTTTTGTAGCTGCGCTCGGTTCATGCCGGGTGCTAGCTGCGGTTCCTCCCTAAACTCAGGCCTGCATCAGCGATGATGTGGGCCTTCTTTTTCGCCACCGGACTGTACGAATATTCGGCAGACCCGTCACGCAGTTTTTGCCGGATTGCGGGGAAAATCGCGTGATACGATGACAGCGACGCAATCGGCTGCACAAAATAAATGCAACCGATTGGTCCCGTGACAAATGCCTCAGTCGTGGGCTGCCGTTGCTGCGTGCGCGAGGCCGAATCCGGGCCAGAGGGCCGGTGTACCGCGCTCGTACTGCGGCGGATAGGCGAGCTTGGCGCCGAGCGTCGCTGCTGCGTGCCACGGCCAGCGTGGATCGTCGATCACGGCGCGGGCCAACGCCACCATATCGGCGTCCTGGTCTTCGATCACCCGGTTCGCATGCTCGGCTTTCACGATCATCCCGACGGCGCGGGTGACGATACCGGTTTCGGCCCGGAACTGCCGGGCGAGGGGAACCTGATAGCCTGCGCCGACCGGAATGCGCGGCCGGCCGATGCCGCCGCTCGAGATGCAGACGAAATCGACGCCCCGGGATTTCAGCTCATGGCCGAATGCGATCGTGTCGGCGATGGTCAGCCCGCCTTCCAGCCAGTCGGTTGCGGAAACCCGGACGCCCAGCGGCCTGTCGGCCGGCCAGACCGCTCGGACGGCATCGAACACTTCCAACGGAAAGCGCATGCGGTTCTCGCGACTGCCGCCATACCCGTCGGTCCGCTGGTTCGACAGCGGCGACAGGAATGTATGCAGCAGATAGCCGTGTGCGCCGTGCAGTTCGAGCAGATCGATACCGATGCGCAAGGCTCGTTGCGCGGTCGCAACGAAGGCGTTCTTGACCCGGTCGAGGCCGGCTTCGTCGAGTTCCTCGGGGATCTGCCAGCCTTCGAGGTGGGGTAGGGGCGAGGCGCCGGACGGTTGCCAAGCGCCCTCGTCGGCGGCAAGCGGTCCCCCGCCGCGCCAGGGCACGTGGGAGGCCGCCTTGCGGCCGGCGTGGGCCAACTGCACGCCGATCGGCGTCGAGGCGAACTGCCGGATGCCGGCGATGGTGCGGCCGAGCGCTTCCTCGGCCTGGTCGTCATAGAGGCCGAGACAGCCGGGCGTGATGCGCCCCTGCGGCTCGACCGCCGTCGCCTCGGTCATGACCAGGCCGGCGCCGCTGAGCGCCAGGCTGCCGAGCTGTTGGAGATGCCAGGCCTGGGCGACGCCGTCGAGCGCGCTGTACTGGCACATGGGGGCGATCGCGATGCGGTTGGCCAGGTCGAGGCCGCGCAGCGCGATCGGGCGGAACAGGGCGGGGGTGGGTTCTGTCATGGCCCGGTTAAGATGGGTCAGGCGTCGGCGGTGGGCAAGGTGTCACGGCGCGAACCGGGCCCATGGACAGGCCGGAGCGCCATCGCCTACAGTCCCGCCACATTTCGCCGGATACTCGCGTTCCGATCCGGCTTCCCACCGATTCCCCATAGAGTTCGATCCGACCATGATCTTCGGCACGTTCGAGCGGATGATTGCCTTCCGCTATTTGAGAGCCAGGCGTCAGGAAGGCTTCATTTCGGTCATCGCGGGCTTCTCGCTGCTCGGCATCGCGCTGGGCGTCGCGACCTTGATCATCGTCATGTCCGTCATGAACGGGTTCCGCCAGGAATTCCTCAACAAGATCCTGGGCGTGAACGGCCATCTGAACGTCTATGGAGCATCGGGCAGCCTCGGCAACTACGACGTGATGACCGGCAAGATCGCGCTGCTGCCCGGCGTTGTGGCAGTGCATCCGCTGGTCGAGGGCCAGGTGCTGGTGTCGTCGAGCGGCCATGCCATCGGCGCGCTCGTCCGCGGCGAGAAGCTCGCAGACCTGAAGAGCCAGCCGCTGATCGCCAACCACCTCGTGGCCGGATCGCTCGACGCGCTCGACGACGAGTCGATCATGATCGGCGATGGGCTGGCCCGGAACATGGGCGTGCGGCTCGGCGACTCGCTGTCGCTGTTGTCGCCCGACGGCAACCCGACCGCGTTCGGCACCACGCCGCGGGTCAAGACCTATAAGATCGCCGCGATCTTCAACGTCGGCGAATACCACTACGACGGCAGCTTCGTGTTCATGCCGCTCGCCTCGGCGCAGCTGTTCTTCAAGGTGCCTAACGCCGCGACCTCGCTCGAGGTCTTCGTCAAGGATCCGGACAATATCGGCCCGATCAGCCAGCAGGTCCGCCAGGCGACCGGCCCGACCGCGCGCGTGCTGGATTGGACCCAGTCGCAATCGGCCTATTTCAATGCGATCGAGACCGAGCGGAACGTGATGTTCCTGATCCTGACCCTGATCATCGTGGTCGCGGCCTTCAACATCATCTCCAGCATGATCATGCTGGTGAAGGACAAGACGAAGGACATCGCCATCCTGCGTACCATGGGGGCGACCCAGGGCATGATCCTGCGCATCTTCTTCCTGGCCGGCGCCTCGGTCGGCGTCGTCGGCACGATCCTGGGCTTCGGGCTGGGCCTCGCCTTCGCGGAAAACATCGAATCGATTCGCCAGTTGCTGCAGCGCTTCACCGGAACCGACCTGTTCAACAACGAGATCTATTTCCTCTCGACCCTGCCGGCCAAGGTCGAGCCGGACGAGGTCATTACCGTCGTCGCCATGGCCTTCGCGCTGTCCTTCCTCGCGACCATCTATCCATCCTGGCGGGCGGCACGGCTCGATCCGGTCGAGGCGCTGCGCTATGAGTGACACCGCCGCCCTGCATCTGGTCGATATCCAGCGCACCTATCACCAGGCAGGTGAGCCGCTGCCGGTGCTACGGGGCGCCTCCCTCACCCTGCACCCGGGCGAGCTGGTGGCCCTGGTCGGCCCGTCCGGCGCCGGCAAGTCGACCCTGCTCCATGTGGCGGGCCTGCTGGAACGTCCCGATGGCGGCCAAGTCATGGTCGGGGGCCGCGACTGCGGCCGCATGGCCGACGGCGAGCGCACGGCGATGCGCCGGACGACGATCGGTTTCGTCTATCAGTTCCATCACCTGCTGCCGGAATTCACCGCGGTGGAGAACGTGATGCTGCCGCAGATGATCGCCGGCCTGTCGAAGAGCGAGGCGCGCACGCGGGCGCTCGAACTGCTGTCGATGGTCGGCCTCGCCAAGCGGGCGAGCCATCGCCCGGCGAAGCTGTCGGGCGGCGAGCAGCAGCGCGTCGCCATCGTGCGGGCGCTGGCCAATGCGCCGCGCGTCCTGATCGGCGACGAGCCGACCGGCAACCTGGACCAGCACACGGCCGACGACGTGATGAATGCCCTGATCTCGATCGTGCGCAATGTCGGCCTCGGCGCGCTGATCGCGACCCACAACGTCGAGCTGGCGCGCCGGATGGATCGGATCGTAACCTTGGAAGACGGCGTCCTGGTCGAGCGGAGCTGACGGCATGGCGCATGCGGATTTCGTCCATCTGCGGGTCCACTCCGCCTATTCGCTGTCCGCGGGCGCCATCAAGATCAAGGAGCTCTATGGGCTCTGCAAGAAGCAGGAGATGCCGGCGGTCGCGGTGACCGATGCCGGCAACCTGTTCGGCGCGCTCGAATTCTCGGTCACGCTTTCGGGCGAAGGCATCCAGCCGATCATCGGCTGCGAGCTGGGCATCCGCGCGCCGCTGCAGGAGCAGGGACGGCAGAACAAGGGGCCGCCCGAGCCGGAGCCGGTCGTGCTGCTGTGCCAGAACGAGCGCGGCTATCGCAACCTGATCGAGCTGGTCTCGAAATCCTTCATGGAGACCGACGGTGCCGAGACGCCGCAGATCTCCATGGACGACCTGGCGGGCCTGAGCGGCGATCTGCTGTGTCTGACCGGCGGTCCCGGCGGTCCCGTCGGCAAGCGCCTGCTGGAAGGCAACGCGTTCGCCGCCAAGGAGACCCTGGCGCGTCTGGCGCAGGCCTTTCCGAACCGGCTCTACGTCGAGCTGATGCGCCACGGCATGGCCGAGGAAGATCGTATCGAGGGCGCGTTGGTCGATCTCGCCTATGCCCAGAACATTCCGCTGGTCGCGACCAACAACGTGTACTTCGCCCAGCGCGATTTCTACGAAGCGCACGACGTGCTGCTGTGCATCGCCGAAGGTGTCACGGTCAACGTGACCGAGCGCCGGCGGCTGACGCCGGAGCATCATTTCAAATCCGCCGCCGAGATGCGCCAGCTGTTCGTCGACCTGCCCGAGGCCTGCGACAATACGCTGGTCATTGCCCGGCGCTGCGCCTTCTGGGTCAAGAAGATCAAGCCGATCCTGCCGCCGTTCCCGACCGTGTCCGGGCGCGACGAGGTCGCCGAGCTGCGTGCCATGTCGCACGAGGGGCTGACCGAGCGGCTAAACCTGCAGGTCTTCCCGGTCCAGCCGCCGGACGCCGACCGGGTCGCGATCGAGAAGAAGTACCGCGACCGGCTCGACTACGAGCTGGGCGTCATCGAGAGCATGGGGTATCCGGGCTATTTCCTGATCGTCGCCGACTTCATCCAATGGGGAAAGAAGCACGGGATTCCCGTGGGGCCCGGTCGCGGCTCGGGCGCCAGCTCGGTCGTCGCCTGGGCGCTGACCATCACCGACATCGATCCGATCAAGTTCGGCCTGTTCTTCGAGCGTTTCCTCAATCCCGAACGCGTCTCGATGCCCGACTTCGACGTGGATTTCTGCCAGGACCGACGGGACGAGGTCATCCGCTACGTCCAGCAGAAATACGGCCGCGACCGGGTCGCGCAGATCATCACCTTCGGTAAGCTGCAAGCGCGCGCCGTGCTGCGCGACGTCGGCCGCGTGCTGCAGATGCCCTATGGCCAGGTCGACAAGATCAGCAAGCTGGTGCCGAACAATCCGGCAGCACCCGTCACCCTGCAGCAGGCGCTCGACGGTGACGAACAACTGCGCGCGATGCGCGACAATGACGAGAGCGTCGGCCGTCTGATCGGCCTCGCGATCCGGCTCGAGGGGCTCTATCGCCACGCGTCGACCCATGCGGCCGGCGTGGTGATCGCCGACCGGCCGCTCAACAAGCTGCTGGCGCTCTATCGCGACCCGCGCTCGGACATGCCGGTCACCCAGTTCAACATGAAATATGTCGAGGACGCCGGCCTCGTCAAATTCGACTTCCTGGGCCTGAAGACGCTGACCGTGATCGATCGCGCGGTCCGGCTGGTCAACCAGCGCGGTACGCCGCTCGAGGTGCTGACCATGCCGCTCGACGACCAGAAGAGCTTCGAAATGTTGACGCGCGGCGAGACGGTCGGCGTGTTTCAGTTCGAAGGCGCCGGCATGCGCGACCTGTTGAAGAAGCTGCGGCCGAACAAGTTCGAGGACCTGATCGCGGTTGTGTCGCTCTATCGGCCGGGCCCTATGGATTCGATCCCCGAATATATCGCGGTCAAGCATGGGCTCCAGGCAGCCAATTACATGGACCCGGCGATCCAGCACATCCTGGAGGAAACCTACGGCGTCATGACCTATCAGGAACAGGTCATGCAAATCGCCCAGGTGCTGGGCGGCTATACATTGGGCGGGGCCGACCTGCTGCGCCGCGCCATGGGCAAGAAGATCAAGGCCGAGATGGATGCGCAGCGCAAGCTGTTCCAGGATGGTGCGGCCAAGAACGGCGTCGATGCGGCGACCGCCGAACTGATCTTCGACAAGATGGCGAAATTCGCCGGTTACGGCTTCAACAAGGGCCATGCGGCGCCCTATGCACTGATCGCCTACCAGACCGCCTATCTCAAGGCGAACCATCCGGTGGAGTTGATGGCCGCGTCGATGACGCTCGACCTCGGAAACACCGACAAGCTGAACGTGTTCCGCCAGGAACTGCAGCGCATGGGCGTCAAGCTGCTGCCGCCGGACATCAACCGCTCCCAGGTCGATTTCTCGGTCGAGGGCACCGGCGAGGATGCCGCGATCCGCTATGCGTTGGCCGCGGTCAAGGGGGTGGGTGCCCAGGCGATGACCGAGATCGTGGCCGAGCGCGAGCGCAAGGGACCGTTCCGGAGCCTGTTCGATTTCGCCGAGCGGCTCGATGCCAAGCAATTCAACAAACGGCAGTTCGAGAACCTGGCGAAGGCCGGCGCGTTCGACGAGTTGAACCCGAACCGCGCCCAGAGCTTCGCCGCCGCCGAACTGATCATGCGCCAGGCCGCGGCCGCGGCCGAGGAGCGGTCGACCAGCCAGCTCGGCTTTTTTGGGGGCGCCGGCGGCGTCACGCTGAAAAAGCCGCCGTTGCCGGCCGTGGCCGAGTGGCCGAGCATGGATCGGCTGCAGCAGGAATTCGAGGCGATCGGCTTCTATCTCTCGGCTCATCCCTTGGACCCGTACGAGACGGCGCTGAAGCGCATCGGCGTCATCCCGTCGGGCAAGCTGGTTGCCCATCTGATGAGCGGCAAGCCGGGACGGGTGCGCCTCGCCGGCATCGTCGGCAGCCGCAAGGAACGCACCTCGGCCAAGGGTAACCGCTTCGCCTTCGTCAGCATGTCGGACCTGACCGGCATGTACGAGGTCATGCTGTTCTCGGAGATCCTAGCGCAATCGCGGCCGTTGCTGGACAGCGGCCAGCCGCTGCTGATCACCTGCGATGCCAAGCTGGAAGAGGACAACGTCCGCCTGAACGGCCAGGCGATCGATACGCTCGACAATGCCGCCGCCGCGTCGTCGGCCGGCCTGCGCGTCGTGCTGCACGATCCGGGCGCGATCGAGCCGTTGAAGGCGCTGTTCCTGCGCGATATCGGCAAGGGCCGGAGCGGGCGGGTCAAGCTGGTCGTCCCGGCCGATCGGCGCGAGGTCGAAGTCACCCTGCCGGGCTTCTTCCCGATCGGCGGCCAGACCCGTGCTTCGGTCAAGGCGATCCCAGGTGTGGCCGATGTGAGCGATTTCTGATACTCGGGGGACCGTCGTTACAGTTTGCCATCGAGGGGCCGGGCTGCGGGATGGTCGGTTTGTTGTTGAAAAAGCTGGGCTGGTTCGTCCCCGTCCTTCTGTTGCTCTGGGCCAGTAGCGCCATCGCCGCGACGGATCCGATCTCGATCGACGGCGCCTGGGCGCGCCGCAGCACTCGCGCGCATGTCGTCTTCGTCTACATGACGATCAGCCTCGCCAAGGGGGCCGAAGATGTCCTGATCGGCGCTTCCTCGCCGCTCGCCGACAAGGTGGAACTGCTGGGGCTGCTGCCGAAGAGGCGGGGCGAAAGCCTGGAGCCGGTGCTGGCGCTGGAACTCGAAACCCACACCCCGACGGTGTTTCAGCCGGGGGAGGCGCATCTGGTGCTGCGTGGCGTCAAGCAGAAGCTGAAATCGGGCGACAGCTTTCCCATGACCCTGCGCTTCGCCAATGCCGGCAGCCGGGACGTGGTGGTCAGACTGATGGATCTTTCGCCCGATGCCGGGATGCCGGCGATGCCGAAGGGCGTCAAGCTCGACTGAACCCTCGCCAATTCCCCTGGCGCAGAGCTGATCCAAGAAATCGTCGCCCGGTTTTCCTTGCAAAAGCGGGCGTCCGGGCCTATCACCTCCGCCGCGATTGTCGCAAAAACTCACGCGGGTTTGCCGTGCGGTCGGATCGAAAGATTCGCATCCGCGCAGGCTCCGGTCCCCTCAGGGGGTTCTCCCGCGGTGGCTCAACCGGAAAACAAGGGTCTAGAAGACACCATGACGATTCCGAGCTTCACCATGCGTCAGCTGCTCGAGGCTGGCGTTCATTTCGGCCATCACACCCGTCGCTGGAACCCGAAGATGCAGCCGTATCTGTTCGGCGTGCGCAACGGCGTGCATGTGATCGATCTCGAGCAGACGGTTCCCCTGCTGGCCCGCGCGCTCGAAGCGGTGCGTCAGACGACCGCCAGCGGCGGCCGCGTGCTGTTCGTCGGCACCAAGCGCCAGGCGCAGGAGCCGATCGCCGCCGCCGCCCGTCGTTGCGGCCAGTATTTCGTCAACCACCGCTGGCTCGGCGGCATGCTGACGAACTTCAAGACCATCTCGCTCTCGATCAAGCGCCTGCGCGAACTCGACGAGAAGCTCGCCAACCCGGCTGCCGGCTTCACCAAGCGCGAGCTGCTGGAAGTGACGCGCGACCGCGACAAGCTGGAGCGCGCGCTGGGCGGCATCAAGGAAATGGGCGGCCTGCCCGACCTCATCTTCGTGATCGACACCAACAAGGAAAAGATCGCGATCGAGGAAGCGACCAAGCTGAACATTCCGGTCATCGCGGTGATCGACAGCAATTCCTCGCCGGACCACATTGCGTTCCCGATTCCGGGCAACGACGATGCGATGCGCGCGATCAATCTCTACTGCGATCTGGTTTCGAGCTCGGTGCTCTCGGGCATCCAGGCCGAACTGATGGCATCGGGCGTCGATGTTGGCGAAGCCGAGGAAGTCGCCGAAGAACTGCCGAGCGACGAGGAAGTCGTCGAGGCCGCTGCGGCCGAGACCGAAGCCGAGGCCGTTTCGGTCGAGGCCGAAGTCGCGGCGCCGGTCGAAGCCGAGGCCGAGCAGGAAGTCCAGCCCGGCGCCTGAACGGCCCGTCCTGGCGTGAAGTGACGCGCGTCGGCTGCCGAGAGGTGGCCGACGCGCCGCTTTCGTGAGCGGAAATTTTCGGCGGCGCCGGTGGACAGCACCGGCTGCACCCGTGAGCAGACGAATCCTAGGAGAATAGCGATGGCAGAGATCACCGCCGCTTTGGTCAAAGAGCTGCGCGAGAAGACTGGCGCGGGCATGATGGATTGCAAGCGCGCCCTGGGCGAGGTCGCCGGCGACGTCGAGCAGGCAGTCGACTGGCTGCGCAAGAAAGGCCTCGCGGCCGCCGCCAAGAAGGCCGGGCGCATCGCCGCCGAGGGCCTGATCGGCGTCGCGACCGACGGCAAGATCGGCGTTGTGGTCGAAGTCAATGCCGAGACCGACTTCGTCGCGCGCAACGACAAGTTCCAGGAACTGGTGACCGGCGTGACCCGCCTGGCGGTCCAGCATGGCGACGATATCGCCGCCATCAAGCAGGCCCACGTGCCGGCGTTCGACAATACGGTCGAGGCGCACCTGACTCACCTCGTCGCCACGATCGGCGAGAACATGAACCTGCGCCGCATCGCGCGCCTGGAAGTGTCCGAGGGCGTCGTGGTCGGCTATGTCCACAACCAGCTGGTTCCGGGCCTGGGCAAGATCGGCGTCCTGGTGGCGCTCGAGTCGGCGGCCGATGCCGCCACGCTCAACACGCTCGGCCGCCAGTTGGCCATGCATGTCGCGGCCGCCTCGCCGCTGTTCCTCGACGTGTCGTCGGTCGATGCCGCGGCGCTGGAGCGGGAACGGGACGTGCTGAAGGAGCAGGCGCGCGCCAGCGGCAAGCCTGAAGCGATCATCGACAAGATGGTCGAAGGCCGGGTGCGCAAATACTACGAGGAAGTCGTCCTGCTCGAGCAGGTCTACGTCGTCGACGGCGAGACCAAGATCGCCAAGGTCGTCGAGAACGCCGGCAAGGCCGCCGGCAAGCCGATCAAGCTGGTCGGTTTCTCCCGCTTCGTGCTGGGCGACGGCATCGAGAAGGAAACGCAGGACTTCGCGGCCGAGGTTGCGGCAACGCTGAAGGCCTGACGCGCAACGCTGGGGCGGCGGGCTATGCGCCGCCGCCCCAGCCGCATGCCGAGTGCCTGGAATCTTGGGCGCCGATCGGGGCTCGCACCGGTCGGCGGCGACCGCTTGGCGTTTGCGTCGGCGGCTCGGGCGCGTTATCACCACACGAGCAGCCGTAGAACCGCTCCACGAAAAGGCCGCGAGCCGTCATGTCCTCTGAACCCGTCTATCGCCGCGTCCTTCTGAAGCTCTCGGGCGAAGCCCTGATGGGGGACCGCGAGTTCGGACTGGATTCGACGATCGTCAATCGCATTGCCGAGGAAGTGAAGGGCGTACTGAGCCTCGGCGTCCAGGTGTGCCTGGTGATCGGCGGCGGCAATATCTTCCGCGGTGTCTCGGGCGCCGCGTCCGGCATGGACCGTGCCAGCGCCGACTACATGGGCATGATGGCGACCGTGATCAATTCGCTGGCCATGCAATCCGCGCTCGAGCAGGCAGGCGTGCTGACCCGCGTCCAATCGGCCATCTCGATGCAGTCGGTATGCGAGCCCTATATCCGACGCCGGGCGATCCGGCACATGGAAAAGGGGCGGGTGGTGATCTTCGCCGCCGGCACCGGCAATCCGTTCTTTACGACCGACACCGCTGCGGCACTGCGCGCATCCGAGATGAATTGCGACGCGCTGCTGAAGGCAACCAAGGTCGACGGCGTCTATGATGCCGATCCCAAGACGAGCCCGGATGCCAGGCGCCACGAGCGCCTGTCCTATCTCGAGGTGCTGGCGAACGATCTCAAGGTCATGGACGCCTCGGCGATCTCCTTGGCACGCGAGAGCAACATTCCTATCCTGGTCTTCTCACTGTTCAAACCCGGTGGTTTTGCCGACGTGGTGACCGGGCGGGGACTCTATACGATTATTACGGACGCAGAGGGTTGATCGTGGCCGACGGTTTGACCAAGGACTTGAAGCGCCGCATGGACGGCGCGATCGAAGCACTCAGGAAGGAATTCGCGGGTCTGAGGACCGGCCGTGCATCGGCCAGCCTGCTGGACCCGGTCATGGTGGATGCCTATGGCAGCTCCATGCCGCTCAACCAGTGCGGCACGGTCAGCGTACCGGAGCCGCGTATGCTGCTGGTCCAGGTCTGGGACAAGGGCCTGATGAAGCCGGTCGAGAAGGCCATCCGGGACGCGGGCCTCGGCCTCAATCCCCAGGCCGACGGTGCCGCGATCCGCGTGCCGATTCCCGACCTCAACGAAGAGCGTCGGCGCGAACTGGTCAAGGTCGCCGCCAAATATACCGAGCAGGCGCGCGTCTCCGTCCGCAACGTGCGGCGCGACGGCATCGATGCCTTGAAAAAGCTCGAAAAGGATAGCGAGATCAGCCAGGACGAGCAGCGCAAGATCCAAGCCGAGATCCAGGCGCTGACCGACGATACGATCAAGAAGGTCGACGACGCGTTCGCCCAGAAGGAAAAAGAGATCTCGCAGGTCTGATGTCCATGGATGGACTTCCCCCGCCGCCAGCGCCTCCGGTGCATGTGGCCATTATCATGGACGGCAATGGTCGATGGGCGAAGGCTCGCGGCATGCCCCGTCTTGTCGGCCATAAGCGCGGGGTCGAGTCCGTGCGCGACGCGGTCAAGGCGGCGCAGTCACTTGGTGTCCGTTATTTGACACTCTATGGGTTCTCGTCGGAAAACTGGCGACGGCCGGAGGCCGAGGTCAAGGACCTGATGGGGCTGCTGCGCCTCTATCTGCGCAGCGAGATCGCCGAACTGCATCGCGAGGGCGTGCGGCTCCGGATCATCGGGCAGCGCTCGCGCCTGTCCGACGACATCCGCGCGCTGATCGACAATGGCGAGCGGCTGACCGGCGGGAACCATAGCCTGACCCTGACCATCGCACTGTCTTACGGCGGCCGGGACGAGATCGCCCATGCCGCGAAAGCCATCGCCGAAGCGGTGCGGGCCGGCACGATCGATCCGGCCGACGTTGATGAAGACACGGTGACGCGCCACCTGTTCACCCATGACATGCCGGACCCGGACCTGCTGATCCGGACCAGCGGCGAAAAGCGCATCAGCAATTTCCTGCTCTGGCAATGCGCTTATGCCGAATTGGTTTTCATCGATAAACATTGGCCGGATTTCTCGCGGGACGACCTCGAGAGCGCCATACGGGAATATCATGGTAGAGAACGCCGCTTCGGCGCCTCCGCCGGCACCTCCCGTTAGCGGGAGCGCGCTCGGCCCCCGCATCGCATCGGCGCTCGTCATGATCCCGGTGGCGCTGGCCGCTGTCTGGTATGGCACGCCCTGGAGTTCCGGCCTCGCGGCCCTCGCCGCCGCCCTCATGGCCTGGGAATGGGGACGGATGGTCGGCCGGTCGCCCCAGCTGATGGACGGTCTGATGTTGGCCGCCATCGCGGCCGCGTCGGTCCTGGCCGGGGCCTATGTCGCCATCTGGCTCGGCCTCCTCGTGGGCGCGCTCGGGATCCTGTTGCAGCATCGGCTCGCCGGCGACCGGAATGGGGCGCCGATCTGGACCGCGGTCGGGTTGGCCTGGATCATCGCGCCCTGCATCGGCTTCGTCTGGTTGCGCGACGATCCGGCCCATGGCGCTGCCACGGTGTTCTGGCTGCTGGCCGTGGTCTGGGCCATCGATACGGCTGCCTATGTCGCCGGCAAGACCATCGGCGGCCCGAAGCTCGCCCCTCGGATCAGCCCGAAAAAGACCTGGGCCGGCCTGATCGGCGGCGTCGTGGCGGCCATCGTCGTCGGCGTGGTCGCCGGCCTGATCGTCGGTTCGGACCGGGTCTGGTCGATCGGGCTGCTGAGCGGCGCGCTTGCCATCGTCGAACAAATCGGCGATATGGCGGAATCCTACGCCAAGCGCCGGTTCGGCAAGAAGGACTCGGGCAACCTCATTCCCGGACATGGGGGTCTGCTCGACCGGCTCGACGGCATGCTGGCGGTGGTCCTGGCGGTCGTCATTCTCAGTCTCGTCACGGGCGGAAGTGTTTTGACATGGCGTTAGCCTCCACGGCAGACCCGCGGTCGGTGACAATCCTGGGCTCGACCGGTTCGGTCGGCACCAGCACGATCGATCTGATCCGGCGCAATCCCGGCGCTTACGTGGTCGAGGCCCTGACCGCCAACAGCGATTGGGAACAGCTCGCCCGCCAGGCGATCGAGCTCAACGCCCGGTCCGTCGCGATCGGCGATCCCCATGCCTATGAGCCGTTGAAGCTGGCGTTGGCGGGCACCAACATCGGCGTCGCCGCCGGCCCGGAATCGCTGATCGAGGCGGCCAGCCATCAGTCCGACTGGGTCATGGCAGCCATCGTCGGTGCCGCCGGCCTGGCGCCGACCCTGGCGGCGATCCGTCGGGGCGCGATCGTGGCTTTGGCCAACAAGGAAGTGCTGGTCTGCGCCGGCGACCTGGTCATGGAGGAAGTAGCCCGCTCCGGCGCTACCTTGCTGCCGGTCGACAGCGAGCACAACGCCATTTTCCAAGTGTTCGATTTCGAGCGCATGGACACGATCGAGAAGATCATTCTGACCGCGTCCGGTGGTCCGTTCCGCACGCTCGACCGGGCCGCAATGGCGCTGAAGACGCCGGCCCAGGCCGTGGCCCATCCCAATTGGAAGATGGGCGCCAAGATCTCGGTCGACAGCGCCACGATGATGAACAAGGGGTTGGAGCTGATCGAGGCGAAGCACCTGTTCCGGATGCCGCAGGAGAAGATCGACATCGTCGTCCATCCCCAGTCGGTCATCCACAGCCTGGTCGCCTATATCGACGGCTCGGTCCTGGCGCAGCTGGGATCCCCGGACATGCGGACGCCGATCGCCTACACGCTCGCCTGGCCGGCGCGCATGCAGAGCCCCAGCCCGCGGCTCGACCTGGCGCAGATCGCCAATCTCAGCTTCGAGGCGCCGGATCCGGTGCGCTTTCCGGCGCTGCGCCTGGTGCGCGAGGCGGTATCGGCCGGCGGATCGGCGCCCACGGTGCTGAACGCGGCCAACGAGATCGCGGTCCATGCCTTCCTGAACGAGACGATCGGCTTCCTCGATATCGCCGAGATCGTCGAGCAAACACTGGCCGCTATTCCGGTCGGACCGATCGATACGCTCGGCGACGTTCACAATTTTGACAAACACGCCCGCGAGACTGCCGCTAAACTGGCCGAGAGCTATGCCCGGTCTGCGGCTTGATCACCGGGGACGATATTCGGATTGAAACGGTTTGTTTCCATCCGTTTTGCCGGTCGGCGCACCATTTTATTGATTTGATGGCCCAGTTGCGCCATCGCTTGGGCAGCAGACCCAGCCACGGCCGGGGCGCTGCTGCACGGAAGGAAATGGATCGATGAGCTTTTTGACCGGCGGCCTGGGCACGATCGTGCCGTTCCTGGTCGTGCTCACGATTCTCGTGTTCGTGCACGAGATGGGGCATTACCTGATCGCCCGGCGCAACGGCGTCAAGGTCGAGACCTTCTCGATCGGCTTCGGGCCGGAGCTGTTCGGCTGGTTCGATCGGTCCGGTACCCGGTGGAAGCTGTCGGCGATCCCGTTGGGCGGCTACGTCAAGATGTACGGCGACGCCGACGCGGCTTCGGCGCCGTCGGACACGCTGGCCGAAATGAACGCAGACCAGCGCTCGATCTCGTTTCACCACAAGCGCCTGGGCCAGCGCGCGGCGATCATCGCCGGCGGCCCCGGGGCCAATTTCCTGTTCACGATCGTCGTCTATTCGATCCTGTTCATGACGGTCGGCCATAGCGTCACGCCGCCCGGCGTCGGGCAGGTGATGCCGGACAGCGCCGCCGCGGCCGCCGGTATCAAGCCGGGCGACCTCATCACCAACATCGATGGACGGACGGTCACCAGCTTCGAGGACATCGTCCAGGTCGTGCTGCTGAACACGGGAACGCCGCTCGATCTCGTCATTCAGCGCGACGGAACGGAACAGAAGCTGTCCGTGACACCGCAGATGGTCGACCAGAAGGATCGCTTCGGCAATCATCATCGGCTGGGGCAGCTGGGCATCCGGGCGACGACCCAGGCCGTGTTCACTCGGCTCAATCCGGCGTCCGCCGTCTGGGAGGCCGGCCGCCAGACCTGGCTCGCGATCACGACCACGCTCGACGGCGTCGGCCAGATGATCACCGGCGCTCGCACCGCCGAGGATTTGGGCGGGCCGCTCAAGATCGCCAAGATGTCGGGCGAGGTCGCCCAGGGCGGCATCATCCCGCTGATCAATTTCATGGCCCTTTTGTCGGTGAATTTGGGGCTTATCAACCTGTTCCCGATCCCCGTCCTTGACGGTGGGCACCTGCTGTTCTATGCCGCTGAGGCTTTGTTGGGCCGGCCGCTCGGGCAGCGGGCACAAGAGTACGGTTTCCGCATCGGCCTCGCTCTCGTGCTGACGCTCATGGTGTTCGCGACGTGGAACGACCTGGTCCAGTTCGGTCTGTTCGGTGGTTCTTAAATCCGGGTCTCACGACCTAAAATCTGCATTCGCGTAGGGGCGGGGGACAATTTGCGTCCAGCTTTGGATGTTCTTCTGCGTTGCGGCACCGCCGCAATAGCATTGACGTTGGCGTTGCCGAGCTTTTCAAGCGCGCTCGCCCAGTCGCCACAGCTGGCTCAAGTCCAGATGGGGGGCACTGTCGAGGAAGTCCGCATCGAGGGATCGGAGCGAATCGAGCCGGAAACGGTACGCTCGTATCTGACGGTGCAGCCCGGCGACAAGTTCGATGCCGAAAAGCTCGACAAATCCCTGAAGATCCTGTTCGCGACCGGCCTGTTCGCCGACGTGACCATGCGCCGCGACGGCAACGCGCTGATCGTGAAGGTCGTCGAGAATCCGATCATCAACCGCGTCGCCTACGAGGGTAACGATCGGTTCGACGACAAGGCGCTCAACGACGAAGTGCAGTTGAAGCCGCGCACCGTCTACACCCGCACCCGCGTGCAGGCCGACGTGAAGCGCATCCTGGACCTCTATCGCCGCAGCGGCCGTTTCGCCGTGACGGTCGAGCCCAAGATCATCCAGCTGCCGCAGAACCGCGTCGATCTCGTGTTCGAGATCACCGAGGGCAAGCTGACCGGCATCAACAGCATCAATTTCATCGGCAACAAGGCCTTCTCGAACGACGATCTGCAGCACCAGATCCAGACCAAGGAATCGCGCTGGTATCGCTTCTTCTCGAGCGACGACAATTACGATCCGGATCGCGTCACCTACGATCGCGAGCTGCTGCGGAAATATTACCTGTCCCAGGGCTATGCTGATTTCCGCGTCGTCTCCGCCGTGGCGGAACTGACGCCGGCGCGCGACGGCTTCATCGTCACCTTTACGGTCGACGAGGGCGAGCGCTACCACTTCGGCAAGATTGGCATGAACGTCGGCCTCAAGGACCTGACGCCGGCCATCCTGATGCCGGTCGTCACGACCAAGGAAGGCGACTGGTACAATGCGGATCTGATCGAGAAATCGATCGACAAGCTGACCGATGCGGTCGGCGATCGCGGCTACGCTTTCATCGATGTCCGGCCGTTGATCACCCGCAACCGCGAATCCCGGACGATCGAGCTGACCTACGACATCGCCGAAGGTCCGCGCGTCTATGTCGAGCGCATCGACGTCAACGGCAACGTCCGGACCCTCGACCGGGTCATCCGCCGCGAGTTCCAGCTGGCGGAAGGCGACGCCTTCAACACCTCCAAGGTCAAGAAGTCCGAGCAGAACTTGAAGAACCTCGGGTTCTTCAAGAAGGTCGACGTGACCAACGCCCAGGGTTCGGCGCCGGACAAGACCGTGGTGACCGTCAATGTCGAGGAACAATCGACCGGCGATCTGTCCATCGGCACCGGCTTCTCGACGACCGAAGGCCTGCTGGGCAATTTCGGCATCCATGAGCGCAATCTGCTGGGCCGGGGCCAGGACCTGCGCCTCAACGGCACGATTTCGCAGTACAACAACCTGTTGGACCTGAGCTTCACCGAGCCATATTTCATGAACCGGCCGTTGGCTGCCGGCTTCGACATCTTCCGGATCCAGCAGAACAATCAGCGCCTGCAGAATTACGATCAGTACTCGCTGGGTACGACGTTCCGCATGGGTTTCGATCTGTTCGAAAATATCCATGACACGCTGCGCTATACGATCCGCCAGGACCAGATCACCAATATCTCGTCATCGGCGTCGCAATATGTGCTTCAACAGTCGGGAACGACCAACGAATCGTCGATTGGTCAAACCCTGGTGTTCGACCAGCGCGACAATCGCCTGGAGCCGACCGGCGGCTACTATCTCCAGGTCGACGATACGATCGCCGGCCTGGGCGGTAACATCGCCTACGTCAAACAGATCGTCAGCGGCGGCGCCTATTTCACCTGGGCGCCGAAATGGACGCTGGGCGTCGTGGCCGAATATGGCGATGTCGCGGGGCTGGGCGAGGGGGTGCGGCTGTCCGACCGGTTCTTCATCGGCGGCGACAACCTGCGTGGCTTTGCCAACGCCGGCATCGGTCCCCGCGACGTCACTACCGACGATAGTCTCGGCGCCAATCAATATTATACCATTCAGGCGACGCAGGGCGTTCCCCTGGGCCTGCCGGAGGAACTGGGGCTGACCGGCCGCGTCTTCGTCGATGCGGGCGCCGCTTACGGCATCGACGTAAACCGTATTGCAGGCGAACCCATCGCGGACAGCCATCAGATCCGTGTCGCGACCGGCGTCGGCCTGTCATGGAAGTCGCCGATGGGTCCGATCAAGATCGACCTCGGCGTTCCGGTCAAGAAAGCTCCCCATGACGAGACCGAGGCCTTCCGCGTCAGCTTCGGCACCAAATTCTAAGCAAGGAAATGTTTA
This sequence comes from Aliidongia sp., assembly GCF_035943795.1. Lineage (NCBI taxonomy): Bacteria > Pseudomonadati > Pseudomonadota > Alphaproteobacteria > Rhodospirillales > Dongiaceae > Aliidongia > Aliidongia sp. The sequence continues at coordinate 55,841 of NZ_DASZBY010000147.1, forward strand.
TGGCTCGCGTCAATCTCCAGCGGGCGGCCCTTCTCTCCATGGTCGCTCTTCTGCTCGGTGTCTCGACCACGGCATCGGCCCAGACCAAGGCCCCCGCGGCGGCGCCCAGCCTCGCGGCCGGCGGCGTGAACGCGGCGCCCCCGGTGCCGGCGCCGATCGTCATGATCGTCGATTTCGAAGGGATCATGGCGGTCTCCAAGGCCGGCAAGTCGATCCAGACCCAGCTCGACACGCAGCGCTCGTCGATGCAGAAGGAAATCAGCCAGCGCGAGAACGACCTGCGCAACGAGGAGCAGGAGCTGACGAAGCAGCGTCCCACGATGGCGGCCGACGCCTTCGAGGCGAAGGCGCGCGACTTCCAGCAGAAGGTCGCGGCCTACCAACGCGAGACGCAGCTGCGGGACCGGGCGCTCAGCCAAGGTTTCGGCGAGGCCAAGCAGAAGCTGCAGCAGGCGCTGGCCGAGGTCGTCCAGCAGCTGACCACCGAGCGTGGGGCCAATCTGGTGCTCTACAAGTCGCAGGTGTTCCTGTACGAGACGTCCTACGATGCCAGCCAGGAAGCGCTGAAGCGCCTCGACGTCAAGCTGCCGGCTGTGACGGTGACCGTTCCGAAGCTGTCGGACGTGGCCGGTGGCCAGGCTCCGGCGGCGGCACCCGCGTCCGCTCCCGCGACGCCGGCCGCGCCGGCCAAGAAGAAGTAAGAGCGCTCCAGGGATGGCCGATCCGCGGTTCTTCCGTGCGGCCGGTCCGTTTACCGTCGCCGACCTCGCGCGCCTGACCGGCGCCGAGATCGGGGGCGGCGGCGATGGCGAGCTGTCGCTCGCGGACGTGGCGCCGCTCGATACGGCGGGTCCGGCCCATGTGACCTTCCTGGCCAATCCGAAATATGTCCCGGCATTCGAGCGGACGAACGCCGGGGCTGCTTTCGTACACCCGGACCAGGCGCATCGTGCGCCGGCCGGCATGACCTTGCTGATCACGACCAACCCCTACATCGCCTTCGCGCGCGCGGCGCGCCGGTTCTACCCGTCGCCCCGTCCACCGGCCGGCATCGCGCCGACGGCCGTCGTCGACCCCTCGGCGGTCCTGGGCGAAGGTGTCGCGATCGCGGCCCATGCCGTGATCGGCGCCCGCGTCGAGCTCGGACCGGGCACCGCGATCGGCGCCAACTCCGTCATCGGCGACGGGTGCATCATCGGCAGCGATTGTCTGATCGGTCCCAACGTCACGGTCAGCCATTGCCTGATGGGCAATCGGGTCGTGCTGTATCCAGGCGTGCGGGTCGGCCAGGACGGGTTCGGGTTCGCGATGGATCCATCCGGGCATGTGAAGATTCCGCAACTCGGGCGGGTACGGATCGGCGATGATGTCGAGATCGGGGCGAATTCGACAGTCGATCGCGGCGCCGGGCCGGATACCGTCATCGGCGCCGGTTCGATGATTGATAATTTGGTGCAGATCGCCCACAACGTGGTGTTGGGGCGAGGCTGTGTCATGGTGGCGCAGAGTGGCATTTCCGGTTCGTCCCGGTTGGGCGATTTCGTCACGGTCGGCGGGCAGGCCGGCATCACCGGCCATTTGTCCGTCGGTGATGGGGCAAGGGTCGGTGGCCAGAGTGGCGTGACGCGGGACGTGGCAGCCGGCGGTGCCGTCGGGGGCAGTCCCGCGGTTCCGATCATGCAGTGGCATCGTCAGACCGCCGTGCTCAATCGAATGACTAGAAAGAAGGACCCATAAGCTGATGGACTCGGTCGAGCAAAAGGGATCGACGCTGGATCTCGACATCCTCCAGATCATGGAGCTGTTGCCGCACCGCTATCCGTTCCTGTTGATCGACAAGCTCGTCGAGCTGGTGCCGAACGAAAGTGCGATCGGCATCAAGAACGTCACGGTCAACGAGCCGTTCTTCCAGGGGCATTTCCCCGGGCGGCCGATCATGCCCGGCGTGCTGATCATCGAAGCGATGGCCCAGACCGCGGCGTGCGTGGTGGTGCAGGCCATGCCGAAGTCCGACAAGCGGCTGGTCTATTTCATGAGCGTCGAGAACGCGCGCTTCCGCAAGCCGGTGGTGCCGGGCGACCAGCTGCGTATTCATGTGAAGAAGGAACGCAACCGCGGCAACGTCTGGCGCTTTGCCGGTGAGGCCCGGGTCGAGGGCCAGCTGATGGCCGAGGCGACCTATACCGCCATGATCGTCGACAACGGCTGATCGGCGACCGGGTCCATGCCCCAGATCCATCCGACAGCGATCGTCGAGGCCGGCGCCGAGCTGGCCGACGACGTTACGATCGGCCCGTATTGCTGCGTCGGCCCCGAGGTTGCGCTCGCGGCGGGTGTGGTGCTGCAGTCGCATGTCGTCGTGACCGGCAGGACCCGCGTCGGGGCGCGGACCTACGCCTTTCCCTTCACGTCACTGGGCCAGGTGCCGCAGGACAAGAAGTACAAGGGCGAGCCGGCCCGCCTCGAAATCGGTGAAGACAATGTGATCCGCGAAGGGGTCACGATGAACATCGGCACCGAAGGCGGTGGCATGCTGACCAAGGTCGGCGACCGCTGCCTGTTCATGACCGGCGCCCATGTCGCCCATGATTGCAGGGTCGGCAACGACGTCATCCTGGTCAACAACGCGACCCTGGCCGGCCATGTCGTGATCGACGATTTCGCGATGATGAGCGGGCTGTCCGCCGTGCATCAATTCTGTCGCATCGGCCGCTATGCGATCGTCGGCGGCGTGACCGGTGTCGAGCGCGACGTCATCCCCTATGGCATGGTCATGGGGGATCGGGCGCGCCTGACCGGGCTCAATCTGCGCGGTTTGCAGCGGAACGGCTTTTCGACCGACGAGATCCGCACCTTGCGCCAGGCCTATGCCGAGCTGTTCGGCAGCGAGGGCACGTTGATCGACCGCGTCGCGGCCGTTGCCGGCCGTTATACCGATGCGCCGGCGGTCATGGAAATCATTGATTTCATCCGTTCGGATTCGAGCCGCCGGCTGGTGCTGCCCGATACGGACCATGGCGCCTAAGCTCGGGATCGTCGCCGGGGCCGGCACCCTGCCGGCGAAGCTTGTGGAAAAATGCCGCGAAATCGGCCGGCCCTATTTCGTGCTGGCGATCGAGGGAGAGGCGGAGGCGGCGACCGTCGCCGATGCCCCGCACGCCTGGATCCGGCTCGGCGCCGCCGGCACCGGCATCAAGCTGCTGAAGGAACAGGGTGTGGTCGAACTGGTCATGGCCGGCGCGCTGAAGCGCCCGTCGCTGTCCAGCCTGCGGCCGGATTGGCGGGCAGCCAAGCTCTACGCCAAGGTCGGCCTGCGCGCCCTGGGCGATGACGGGCTGTTGAGCGCCGTCATCAAGGAACTCGAATCCGAAGGCTTCACCCTGGTCGGCGTCGACAGCGTGCTGACCGATGCGGTCGCGATCGAGGGGCGCTACGGTCGCCACAAGCCCGATGCCCAGGCCGAGGTCGACATCGCCCACGGTTTTCGGGTCGTCGAGGCCCTGGGCTCGCTCGATATCGGGCAGGGTGCGGTCGTGCAGCAGGGCGTCGTGCTCGGCGTCGAAGCGATCGAGGGCACCGACGCGTTGATCCGGCGCTGTGGCGAGTGGCGGCGGGAAGGACCGGGCGGCGTGCTCGTCAAGGCGAAGAAGCCGGAGCAGGAGCGGCGGGCCGATCTGCCGACCATCGGGCCGCGAACGGTCGAACTCGCCCATCAGGCGGGCCTGCGCGGCATCGCCATCGAGGCCGGCGGCAGCCTGGTCATCGATCGGGAGCAGGTGACCGCGCTGGCCGACAAGCTGGGCCTGTTCGTGATCGGCTGCAGGAAGCCGGCGTGAGCGAAGACCCGCCGCTCTATTACCTGATCGCCGGCGAACCCTCCGGTGACGTGATCGGCGCGCGGCTGATGCGGGCATTGCGCCAGCGGCTGGGCGGCAAGGTCCGGTTCGCCGGCATCGGCGGCGAGCGGATGGCCGAGGAGGGACTGGTCACCCTGCTGCCGATCCGCGAACTGGCGATCATGGGCATGGTCGAGATCGCCCCGCAACTCATCAACCTGATCCGCCGCATCCGCGAGACGATCGCCGACATCGAGGCGAAGGCGCCGGTCGCGGTCGTCACGATCGACAGTTCCGGATTCTGCTTCCGCGTGACCGAGAAGATCAAGCCGAAGGCCAGGCGACCGGTGCTGGTGCATTACGTGGCACCCATGGTCTGGGCGTGGCGGGCGCACCGGGCCTATTCGGCGGCCAAGGCGGCCGACCATCTGTTGACCCTGCTGCCGTTCGAGCCGCCTTATTTCGAGCATGTGCGGCTGCCGGCCAGCTATGTCGGCCATCCGGTGATCGAGGGCGGCGCCGACGATGGCGACGGTCCCGCGTTCCGGGCCCGCCACGGCATCGCGCCGGAGGCGACCCTGCTCTGCGTGCTGCCTGGCAGCCGGCGCGGCGAGATCAAGCGGCTGCTGCCGGTGTTCAGGGAAACCGTCGAGCGGTTGATGAAGCGCTTCCCCGACCTGGTCGTGGTCGTGCCGACGGTCGAAACGGTGGCCGCCCATGTGATAGAGGCCGTGGCCGCATGGCCGGGCCGGGTCGTTGTGGTGCGCGGTGCCGCCGAGAAGTTCGATGCCTTCGCCGCCAGCACCGCGGCACTGGCGGCCTCGGGCACGGTAGCGCTCGAACTGGCGATGGCCCGGGTTCCGATGGTGATCGGCTACCGCATCTGGGCACCGACCCATTTCGTCGTCAGCCGTACGGTCAAGATCAAATACGCGACCCTGATCAACCTGTTGCTCGATCGCCCGCTCATTCCCGAATTGCTCCAGCACGAGTGCACGCCGGAGCGCCTGGGCGCCGAGGTCGAACGGCTGCTGAGCGATCCCGGGGCGCGGCGCGTGCAGATCGAGGGGGCTCAGGCCGCCCTGCAGCAGATCGGTCTCGACGGCGAACCGCCGAGCCTCAAGGCCGCCGACAAGATCCTGGAGTTGGTCGCCGCCGTCCGATGACAGGCGGCAAGGCGTATGGAGCAGACAGAGCATCTGGGCGGCCCGGACTTGGCCGTCGGGAGGAACCACCGGTACATCGGCTTGCTCGCACCACCATGAAGTCGGCGATTGGCTAGCGCAGCCCGGTCCAGCACAGCCAGATCGCGGCGGCTGCGGCGATCAGCAGCAGGGCCAGACGCTTCAGCCGCAGGGGCAAAGGTGTCCGGTTGTCGTTGGCCGCGAGGACGCGGCCCCCCCGAAGGACGGTCGAGGCCGGATCGAAGACGCGATCCGGTGGCTCGACGCCCTTCGGGAGGTCGTCTATGCGATGGAAGCCGTTATCCACGCGCCGTCAGCGGGACGTAAGCCCGCCGATCGGTACCGGTGTAGAGCTGACGCGGACGGCCGATCTTCTGACCGTCGTCTTCGATCATCTCGTTCCACTGGGCGACCCAGCCCACGGTCCGGGCCACCGCGAACAGTACGGTGAACATCGAAACCGGGAAACCCATCGCCTTCAGGATGATGCCCGAATAGAAATCGACGTTCGGGTACAGCTTCTTCTCGACGAAGTAATCGTCTTCGAGCGCCAGCTTCTCCAGTTCCATTGCCAGTTCGAGCCGGTCGTCATGGACGCCCAGTTCGTTCAGCACGTCGTAGCAGGTCTGGCGCATGACCTTGGCGCGCGGGTCGAAGTTCTTGTAGACCCGGTGGCCGAAGCCCATCAGACGGAACGAGTCGTTCTTGTCCTTGGCGCGCTTTACGAACTCGGGGATGTTGTCCTTATGCCCGATCTCGTCGAGCATCTTCAGCACCGCCTCGTTGGCGCCGCCATGGGCGGGGCCCCAAAGCGAAGCGATGCCGGCGGCGATACACGCGAACGGATTGGCGCCCGACGAGCCCGCGAGGCGGACGGTCGAGGTCGAGGCGTTCTGCTCGTGATCGGCATGAAGCACGAAGATCCGGTCCATCGCCTTCGCAAGCGTCGGGCTGACGACATATTCCTCGCACGGCACGGCAAAGCACATGTGCAGGAAGTTCTCGGCGAAGTTCAGCGAGTTCTTCGGATACATGAACGGCTGACCCGCCGAATATTTATATGCCATGGCCGCGATCGTCGGCATCTTGGCGATCAGCCGATACGACGCGATCTTGCGCTGGGTCGGATCATGGATGTCCGTCGAGTCATGGTAGAACGCCGAGAGCGCGCCCACGACGCCGCACATGACGGCCATCGGATGGGCATCGCGCCGGAAGCCGCGATAGAAGGTCGACAGTTGCTCATGCACCATGGTGTGCATGGTGATGTCGCGCTCGAACTTGGCCTTTTCCTGCGCCGTCGGCAGTTCGCCGTTCAGCAGCAGATAGCAGGTCTCGGGGAAATCGCTGTGCTCGGCCAATTCCTCGATCGGGATGCCGCGATACAGCAGCACGCCGTTGTCACCATCGATATAGGTGATCTTCGACTCGCAGGAGCCGGTCGAGGTATAGCCGGGGTCGAACGTGAAATGGCCGGTTTCCGCATAGAGCTTGCGGATGTCGATGACCTTGGGTCCGACCGAGCCGGAAATCAGCGGCAGGGTGACCTGCTTGCCGGACGAATTGTCGGTCAGCGTGACGGTCTCGGACGTGTTGGCCGAGCCGGATGCTGAGGATTTACTGTCCATTCGGAATGTCCCCTATGGGAGGCAAAGGGAGGCGGCGGCGGCGCGCAAAACATTTTATGCTGCTCCGCACATCATAGCAAATATCGCGCGTAAGGCATTGATCAAACGACGGTGAGCCCCGCAAAATCCCCGATGCGGCCAAGCGCCTCATCCCGACCCAGCACGGCCATCACCTCGAAGATTCCGGGTGACGTCACGGCACCGGCCAGCGCAGCACGCAATGGCTGCGCGACCGCGCCGAGCTTCACGCCCTCGGCTTCGATGAACACGCGGATCGCGGCATCGAGCGCCGTCTCGGACCAGTCCCCCTGTCCTTCGAGGGCCGATCGCAGCCGGCCGAGCCGGGCGCGGGCCTCGTCGGTCGCCAGCGCCTTCGCCTTCTCGTCCAGCGGAATGGGACGACCGGCGACATAGAATCGGGCATTTTCAGCGAGTTCTACCATGGTCTTCGCACGCGACTTCAGCCCCGCCATGGCAGCGAGCAGGATCGCACGCTGCGCCTGGTTGAACGGTCCCAGCCGTTCCGCCAGCAAATCGACGAGGCGCCCGTCGTCGGACTGCCGCAAGTAATGGCCGTTAAGATTGTCGAGCTTGGCATAATCGAGCCGGGCGGGCGCTCGACCGATGCCGGGCAGGTCGAACCATTCGATCGCCTGGGCGTCGCTGATGATCTCATCGTCGCCATGGCCCCAACCGAGGCGCAGGAGGTAGTTGCGCAAGGTCTCGGGCAGGTAGCCCATCTTGTCGCGATATTCCTCGATCGCGAGGGCGCCATGGCGCTTCGACAGCTTGGCCCCGTCGGCGCCATGGATCAGCGGGATATGGCTGAACTGCGGCACCGTCCAGCCGTTGGCCAGGTAGATCTGGGTTTGACGGAACGCATTGGTCAGGTGATCGTCGCCGCGGATGACGTGGGTGATCCCCATGTCGTGGTCGTCGACCACGACCGACAGCATATAGGTCGGCGTGCCATCGGCGCGCAGCAGCACGAGATCGTCCAACTGTTCGTTGCCGACGGTGACTTCGCCTTGCACGCCGTCCTGGATCACGGTCGATCCGGTCTGCGGCGCGCGCAAGCGGATGACCGGCTTCACCCCGGCCGGCGCCAGCGCCGGATCGCGATCGCGCCAGGTGCCGTCATAGCGGATCGGCTTGCCCTCGGCGCGCGCCTTTTCCCGCATTGCTTCCAGCTCTTCCGGCGAGCAATAGCAATGGTAAGCGGTGCCGGCGGCCAGCATCGCATGCGCGACCTCGGCATGGCGCGGCGCGCGCTCGGACTGCATCACGACCTCGCCGTCGAACGGCAGGCCCAGCCAGTCCAGCCCAGAGAGGATCGCGCGGATCGCCGGTTCGGTCGAACGCGCCCGGTCGGTATCCTCGATGCGCAGCAGGCAACGGCCACCGTGATGGCGGGCGAACAGCCAGTTGAACAGGGCGGTGCGGGCGCCGCCGATGTGCAGGTAGCCGGTCGGCGAGGGGGCGAAGCGGACGGTAACGGTCATCGATCACTCGGGGCGTGGAGAGGGCTGGACGCGAAGCGGTCGCGACCATAGCACCGCATCGCCGAAGCACCAGCGGCTAGATGCCGGGTCAGCGACCGATCGGCTGCATCTCGACCAGGGCCCGTGTCCGGTCCGGCAACTCGATGGTGACACGCAAATCGTCGTCACGCCGCACGCCCCGGACCATCAGGAAATCGGGCAGGGTGAAGGTGAAGGCATTGCCGGTGAAGGTGGCGTCGTAGGTCTTCACGCCCGGTACGGTCTTGCCCAGCGGCCCATGGCCCCAGCCATAGAGGAACCGACCGCCGGACAATTGCTCCAGATAAGTCTCCTGGCCGCGGCTGCTATAGCCGAACCAGGCCTTGCCGCCCGCGGCGCCCGGCTTGATGCCCATCTGCGCCAGGGCGGCCGGAGTCTCGTCGGCGCCGCAATGATATTCGCCTAGCCGCGGCGTCAAATCGGGCTCGAAGAAATAATCCAGGCAGGTGGCGAAGGGATCGAAGCGCTTGGAATCGGCACCGGCGTGGCCGCGGATGCCGTTGTTCTCGTCGATCAGCGTGAACGGGAGGTCGCCGCGCGCGGTCAGCAGCTTGCGGGCGTCGGCACCGCGCTCGTTGCCGAACATCTGCTCATCCGCTTCCGGGAAAACCAGGAACAGGCGAACCGGCTGGATCGCCTGCAAGCGGCTAGTCGTCCAATGAAGGTTGGAGGAAACCAGGTCGGCGGCGATATCGGCGCTCCTGTTGCCCTGGTCGCTCTTCGCGCGGGCGACGCCGGTGTTGGGCGAGAACCCGATCACACCGTAGAGTCCCTTGATGGTGAGCGCGCTTTCGAGCGCGATGCCGCCGCCGAAGCCCTGGCCGGCCACGATCACCCGCTTGTAGCCGCGCGTGCGCGCGTCGGCGACCTCCGCACCCAGGGCGTCGATCAGCGGCTGGATCATCAATTGCCATTGCGCCGCTTCGTTGATGCGCGGATTGCGCTGCAGCCGGATCACGTCCCAGCCGAGCGCCGCCATGCCCTGGATCGCCCGGATCGGCGGCACGTCGGGTCCGAGCCCGGTGGAATCGATCGGGTGGTTCCAGATCACCAGTCCCTTGGCGAATTCGGGACCCAGCGACGGATAGTCGTCGTACGCCTCCTCGAACCAGAGCGGCGTCGAGGTCGGCCGCCTGCCATGGACCGTGATGGTTTCGGTCGGGCCGGCGGCGAGCGCGGGCAAGGCGTGGATGTCGAGCACGAGCAAAAGCATCAGGGTCCGCGTGAATTTGTCCATCGTTCGCCCTGGTGCTTACCCGTCCGTCACGGGTGATCCTGACGGAAGGAAACACAACCTGCAATATCGCGCGTTGACGAGTCACGCCGACTGGTCACGGGCTCAACCCCTGTACTATGATCCCCTGCACATGCGTCCTCAGCGCGAGACGGATCGATGGTCGACGAAGCGGCGGGAAAGGGGGCGAGCGGGTTCGCTTGGCGGCCGCCCTCGCGTATCGACGTCCAAGGCGTCGCCCACGGGTTGCTGTTGCGCCTGGTCGCAGAACGGGAGCGCTGGGTACTCTGGCTGCCGGTCGCCTTCGCGCTCGGCATCGGCGGCTATTTCGCACTACGGAGCGAGCCCTGGGGCGGGCTCGGCATTACCATGGCCCTGCCGCTCGCGGCGCTCAGCCTGTGGGCGCGGCGCAGCCTCCATCCGGTTGCTCCGACTGCTCTCCTGATAGCGCTGCCACTTTGTCTGGTCGCCGGCGGATTCGCCGTCGCCCAGTTCGAAACATGGCGGGTTGCGGCACCGGCGCTCGAGCGCCGGATCGGGCCGGCGGCGCTGGACGGCAGGGTGATCGAGGTCGAGACGCTGAACGAAGGCATCCGCGTCACCTTGGGGGCTGTGCGGCTCGATCGACTGGCGCCGGATCGGACGCCGGCACGGGTCCGGGTCCGGCTCAAGGCCGGCAGCGCCGTACCCGAGGTCGGCGATCATCTCTCCGTCTCGGCCATCCTGATGCCGCCACCGGCGCCGGCCCTGCCGGGCGGGTTCGATTTCCAGCGTCAGGCATTTTTCCAGCGGCTCGGCGCGGTCGGTTTCGCCGTCGGATCGAGCCAGATCGTGCCGGCGGCGCGGAGCAGCATCTCGACCGCGCTTCGTTCGGTGCGGAGCGCCATGACCGCGCGCATTCATGCGGCTCTACCGGGGCCCGAAGGAGCCATCGCGGCGGCGATCATCACCGGCGAGCGCGGTGCCATTCCGGCCGGCATCAACCAGGACTTCCGGGATTCCGGGCTCGCCCATCTGCTGGTCATCGCCGGCTTGCACATGACGCTCGCGACCGGTGCCGCGTTCTTTGCGATCCGGGCGATCCTGGCGCTGGTGCCGCGCATCGCGCTCGTGCGGCCGATCAAGAAATGGGCGGCGCTCGGCGCCTTGCTGATCGCGCTGCTCTACCTGGCGATTTCCGGCGCCGCGGTGCCGACTCAGCGCGCTTTCGTCATGTGCGTGCTGGCCTTGCTGGCGATCCTGATCGACCGGCAGCCGGTCAGCATGCGCAGCCTTGCCTGGGCGGCTTTCCTGGTCATGGCGCTCGACCCGGTCGCCATCGTCGGTGTCAGCTTTCAGATGTCGTTCGCCGCGGTCCTGGGCCTGATCGCGTTCTACGAGGCTTGGGGCGGCAAGCTCGGCGGTTTGCGCCAGGACGCGGGCCCCATCGGGCATGGCCTGCTGCACCTGCTGGGCATCGCGCTCACAACCATCGTCGCGACCCTGGGCACCGCCGCGTTCGCGATCTATCACTTCAACCGCTTCGCGCTGTTCTCGGTGCCGGCCAACCTGATCGCCGTGCCGCTTGCCGGTGTCTGGGTCATGCCGTGGGCGCTCGTGTCGTGCCTGCTGATGCCGCTCGGCCTCGAGAGTGTCGGGCTGGTGCCGATGGGATGGGGCATCGCCGTCATCGAGCGGGTCGCCCATTGGACAGCCGGCCTGCCCAGCGCGACACTGGACCTGCCGACCATGCCGGACTGGGGCCTGCTGCTGATCGTCGTCGGTGGCCTGTGGCTGGCGCTGTGGCGCGCGCCCTGGCGGCGCTGGGGTGTGATGCCCGTGCTGATCGGCGTCGCGAGCCTCACCGCGGCACACGCGCCCGACCTGATCCTGGCCGCAGACGGCGCCCTGGTCGCTGTACGCTCGAACGACGCCTATCTGCTCTCGTCGGAACGTACCGACCGGTTGGCCGCGGAGACCTGGTTGCGGACCGCGGGCGGGATTCCATCCGGGCCCCTGCCAGCGGCGGGCGAGGCAGCGGAGCATGGCGCCATCCGCTGCGACGCCGCCGGCTGCCTCATCCTGCGCAACGATCGGCGCATCGCGCTGGTCCGCGACATCAGCGTGCTCGACGAGGAATGCCGCACGTCGGACCTGGTGCTATCGCTGGTACGGGCACCGCGCCGCTGTGGCGGACGAACCCGATTGATCGACCTCAGCGATCTTCGTCATAACGGTGCCACGGCCCTCTGGTTCGGCGATCCGCTGCGCATCGAGAGCGCCAACGCGCAGCGCGGCGATCGGCCATGGGTACCGAATTTCCCGGCGGCGCGACCGGTCAGTAGCGCCGCATCAGGCCCACGAGACGACCCTGCACCTTGACCCGGTCGGGGCCGAAGATGCGCGTTTCATAGGCCTTGTTCGCCGGTTCGAGCGCGATGGAGGCGCCCTTGCGGCGGATGCGCTTCAGGGTGACCTCTTCGTCATCGACCAGGGCGACCACGATCACGCCATTGTCGGCAGTGTCGCAGCGCTGGATGATCACCGTGTCGCCGTCGAAGACCCCGGCGTCGACCATGCTGTCGCCGGCTACTTCCAGCGCATAATGCTCAGCGCTGCCGGTCAGCATCGAGGCGGGAATGCCGATGGTGGCGCTGGTGTCGCGCAGGGCCGCGATCGGCGTGCCGGCGGCGATCCGGCCATAGAGGGGCAATTGCACCGCCTCTGCCGCCATGCCGCTCGGGGCGCTCGGAAAGGCGGACTTGAAATCGCCCCGGATCACCGTCGGCGAGAACTTGCCGCCGCGCTCCGTCGGCTTGGCTGCGGCGGGTGCCGCCTGGGCAGCGAACGCATCCGGCAACTTGACGACTTCGAGCGCCCGGGCCCGATGCGCCAGGCGTCGGATGAAGCCACGCTCCTCCAGCCCGCCGATCAGGCGATGAATGCCGGACTTGGATTTGAGATTGAGCGCCTCCTTCATTTCCTCGAAGGAAGGCGAGACGCCGCTTTCGGCCAGGCGCTCGTTGATGAAGATCAGGAGTTCGTGCTGCTTCTTCGTCAACATCGCGCCGCACCTCGTCTAAAGAGTATCGCTTCTGGCCAGAATAAGGCCGAAGGCGATGAAGGAACAAAACCTAAACACTGTTAGATGTTCTAGTTTGGTTCCTGTCGGCGGTCAAGTGTCCAAGCAGGGACATCGTTGGTTTGTCAGAAGGCGTCGGTGCCGTCGGACAGGCGGATGACCTTGACGGCGCCCCCCGTCGGGACGGCAGCAGCCGAAGGGGGGCGCAGGATCAGGCAGTCGGCACCGGCCAGCGCCGACATCATCGAGGAATCCTGTCTGGCGAACGGCGTCGCGATCAGCGCGCCGTCAGGGTCGCGCGACAGGCGGGCGCGCAGATAGTCCTGGCGCCCGTCGTTGGCCTTGAGTTCAACGCCGGCGCGCGCCGGTTCGGCCACCGGTCCCGTTCCGGGCAGCCCTTGGAGCCGGTCGAGCGCCGGGCGCAGGAACAGCATGCCACACACCAGCGCCGAGACCGGGTTGCCGGGCAGGCCCAGCACCGCCGTCGTGCCCAGGCGCCCGAACATCAGCGGCTTGCCCGGGCGCATGGCGATCTTCCAGAAATCGACCGCGAGGCCGATCTCGCCCAGTGCCTTGCGGACCAGATCGTGCTCCCCGACCGAGGCGCCGCCGATCGTCACCAGCAGGTCGGCACCCTCGGCGCCCCGCGCCATGGTCTTCAGCGTGTCACCGTCGTCGCGCGCAATGCCCAAGTGGATCGGCAGGCCGCCGGCGGCCGCGACCAGCGCGCCCAGGGCGGCGCCGTTCGAGCTCACGATCTGGTTCGGGCCGATCGGGTCCCCGGGCAGGGCGACCTCGTCGCCGGTCGGCAGGATCGCCACGCGCGGCCGGCGATGGACCATCAACCAGGGACGGTTCATGGCGGCGGCCAGACCGACGTCGCGCGCCGTCAGGCGACGGCCTGCCGTAAGCCCGACCTGGCCCTCGACGAAATCGATGCCGGCCTGGCGGACGTGCCGGCCGGGCCCGAACTCGCCGACCCTGTCCCGCACCAACACCATGCCGTCGCCGGCTTCGGTGTCTTCCTGGATGACAACCGAGTCGGCACCATCCGGCAGGCGCGCACCGGTGAAAATGCGCACGGTCTCGCCCGGCCCGACGGTGCCCTCGTGGCGACCGCCGGCCTGGATGTAACCGACCAGCTTCAGCCGGGTCGGCAGGGTCGCGACATCGGCGGCGCGGACGGCGTACCCGTCCATGGCGGAAACGGCGAAAGGCGGCTGCGTCCGGCGTGCCGCCAGATCCTCGGCCAGCACGCGGCCGTGGGCGTCGCTCAAGGCTACCTGTTCGGCGCCGAGCGGGGTCAGGCCGTCGCGGATCCGGGCGAGCGCTTCGTCGACCGAAATCATTTCGCCGCTTCCCAGGTGCCCGACTTGCCGCCGGACTTGTGGACCAGGCGGATCTCGCCGATCACCATCGAGCGATCGACCGCCTTGACCATGTCGTAGATGGTCAGTGCCGCGACCGAGACGGCAGTCAGCGCTTCCATCTCGACGCCGGTCCGCCCCTTGAGCCGGCAGGTCGCCTCGATCTCGACCGCGTTGCGCTCCGGCGCCAGGGCCAGGTCGAGCTTGACGGAGCTCAGGGTCAGCGGGTGGCACAACGGGATCAGGTCGGGCGTGCGCTTGGCGCCCATGATGCCGGCGAGGCGGGCGACCGACAACACGTCGCCCTTGGCGACCGTGCCCTGGCGGATGCGCTCCAGGGTTTCGGGCGCCATGGTGACGGAGCCGCGAGCGACGGCGATACGGTCGGTCTCCGCCTTGTCCGAGACATCGACCATGACGGCCCGGCCTTCGGCGTCGAAATGGGTGAGCCCGCTCACGCCGCCAAGCCCTGCAGGCGCAAGGTCGCCTGGGTCACGTCCTCCTGGCGCAGCAGGGATTCGCCGACCAGGAAGGTCCGGGCGCCGACGGCGGCCATGCGGGCGAGATCGGCGGCGGTCTTGAGCCCGCTTTCGCTCACCAGGATCCGATCGGACGGCACGGCCGATGCCAGCGCCTCGGTCGTCGCCAAGTCGGTCTTCAGGGTCTTCAGATTGCGGTTGTTGACGCCGAACAGCCGGATGTCGAGGGCGAGCGCCCGGTCGAGCTCGGCCCGGTCGTGCACTTCGACCAGCACATCGAGGCCATAGTCCGCGGCAGCCGCGGCCAGTTCGGCGGCAAGCCCGTCGTCGAGGGCGGCCATGATGATCAGGATGCAGTCCGCGCCGATCGCTCGGGCCTCGGCGACCTGATAGGGGTCGACCATGAAGTCCTTGCGCAGCACCGGCAGCGAGACGGCGCTACGCGCCGCCTGCAGATGCGCGATCGTGCCCTGGAAATAGGGCTCGTCGGTCAGCACCGACAGACAGGCGGCCCCGGCGCCCTGGTAGGCACGGGCGATGGCGGCCGGATCGAAAACCGGGCGGATGAGCCCGCCGGAGGGCGAGGCGCGCTTGATCTCGGTGATCAGGGCATAGTGCCCCGCCGCGAGCTTCGCCTCGATCGCGGCGGCAAAGCCGCGCGGCTGTGGGCTGCGGCGCGCTGCGGCGTCGATCTCGGCAAAGGGGCGGGACGCCGTGACGGCTTTCAGGTCGTGGCGCTTGCGCGCGACGATTTCGGCAAGGATGTCGCTCATGGCCGGATCCTACGCCGTTTCCGTCGAATTGGTGATCTCGATCAGCCGGTCGAGCACGCGGCGCGCGGCTCGGTCGTCGAGCGCCTCGCCCGCGAGCGCTACGCCGGCCTTCAGATCGCCGACCTTGCCGCCCACCACCAGGGCGGCAGCGCTGTTCAGCAGCACGATGTCGCGGATCGGCCCCTTGGCGCCATCGAGCAGGGCCCGCATCACCTCGGCATTCTCTTCGGGCGTGCCGCCCAGCAGGTCCTCGCGCCGGGCCTGGGGCAGGCCGGCATCGGCGGCGGTCAGCGTGAAGCTCTCGACCTTGCCGCCGTGGAGCGAGGCGACATGGCTGGTGCCGGCGGTGGTCAGCTCGTCCAGGCCGTCGCCATGGACGACCCAGCAGCATTCGCTGCCCAGGCGATGCAGCACCTCGGCGATCGGCGTCACCCATTGGGCCGCGAACACCCCCATGACCTGGCGCGTGACGCCGGCCGGGTTGGTCAGCGGCCCCAGCAGATTGAAGATGGTGCGCGTGCCCAGCTCGACGCGGGTCGGGCCGACGTGGCGCATGGCGCCGTGATGGCGCGGCGCCATCAGGAAGCCGACGTTGTTCTCCCAGATGGCGCGCCGCACCAGGGGCATCGGCGCGTCGATATTGACGCCGAGCGCCGTCAGCACGTCGGCGGCACCGGATTTGGACGAGAGCGCGCGATTGCCATGCTTGGCCACCGGCACCCCGCAGGCCGCGATGACGAACGATGCGGCGGTCGAGATGTTGAACGTGCCGCTGCCGTCGCCGCCGGTGCCGCAGGTATCGATGGCGCCGGCGGGCGCATCGATCGGCAACACGCGGGCGCGCATGCTGCGGGCGGCACCGGTGATTTCCTCGATCGTCTCGCCGCGCAGGCGCAACGCCATCAGGAAGGCGCCCATCTGGGATGGGGTCGCGTCGCCCGACATCATCATGTCGAACGCGGCCTCGGCCTCCCGTTCGTCCAGCCGCTTGCCGTTGGCGAGCTCCGCCAACCAGGATTTGAAGTTCGGCTGCGTCATGCGGCGATCTTCCGCCCCGTCGCGAGCGTCAGGAAATTCGCGAGCAGCGGCTTGCCCGCCTCGGACGCGATGCTTTCCGGGTGGAACTGCACGCCGTGGATCGGCCGCTCGACATGCTCCAGGCCCATGATGATGCCGTCGGCGGTCTCGGCGGTGATGCGCAGATCCGCGGGCAGGCTCGCGCGCTCGACCATCAGCGAATGATAGCGGGTGACGGTCAGCGGGTTCGGCAGGCCCTGGAACAGGCCGCCGTTCCAGTGGCTGACCGGGCTCAGCTTGCCGTGCATCGGCTCCGGCGCGCGCACGACCCGGCCGCCGAACGCCTCGCCGATCGCCTGCAGGCCGAGGCAGACACCGAGCACGGGCAGCGCACCTGCCGCGGCAACGATCGGCACGGTGATGCCCGACTGGATCGGCGTGCCGGGGCCGGGCGAGATGATCAGGCCCTGCGGCTTCAGCGCCAGCGCCTGGTCGACGGTCAGGGCGTCGTTGCGCACGACCTGGATTTCGGCCCCGAGCTCCGACAGGTAATGCCAGAGATTGTAGGTGAAGCTGTCGTAGTTATCGATGAGCAGGAACATCGCGATGCGCAATCCGTGACGGCCGGCCGAGCCCCGAGCGAGCCAGCGGAACCCCTCATATAGCACCGCGAACCGGCACTCGAAAGGTCGGGGCTCGCCCGCGCGCCGATCTGCGTGTAGCGTCGCGATCCCGGAAACAATCCTCGGTTGGAGGTCTCATGCGTCGGATCGGGCTCGTGGTTCTCGTCGTGCTGGTGCTGGTCGGCGGCGGTTATTGGGGCGCCAGCGCCTACTCGAACGCCCGCCTGCGCGCGGCGCTCGACCAGTCCCTGCAGCGCCTGCCCTCGGGCTACGTCGTGACCTACAAGACAGCGACTTATTCCCTGTTGAGCGGCAAGGCCGAGATCGGCGGCATCGAAACCCATCTGGCGCTCGGTTCCGGTCCGTTCGACGGCACCGTCGCGCTGGTCGAACTGGTGCGCCCGAACCTGGCGCTGGCGGACCGCTGGAACGAGGCAGTGGCCAATCCGGCATCCTGGCCGCTCGACAAGGTCCTGCCCGTCGCCGACAGTATCGTGATCGAGGGCATTCACGTCACGAACGCGCTGCAGACCATCGATGTCGATAGCCAGCGGCTCGACGGCATCAGGCTCTATCCCGGTGCCTTGCTGCACCCGGGCCTGCCGAGCCTGTCCGACGTCGTCGATGCGAGCCACGCCGGCGCACAGCCGTCGCCGGAAACCCTGCTGAAGCTCGCCCGGTTCGAGGCGGCCTTGATCCTGGGCATCGGCTGCGACCGCCAGGCGGCGACCAACATGCGCGCCACCGGCCGGATCCCGGCGAGCGACACCGTGCCGGAGCTGCCGTTTTCCTATGAACTGCCCCAGGCGAGCGTGACCGGGCTGGATCGGGGCATCTGGCAGGACATGTCGGGCGAACGGCTGTCGTTCAGCGGGCCGTCCAACAGTTCGGTCAAGGTCGGCCGCTTCGGCTTCAGCGGCTTCGATGTCCGGCAACTGGCGACCAGGCTGCTCGATGCCACGGAATTCTCGCGGGGGCTGCTCGACGGATTGTCGATCAAGCGGATCGATTATGCCGACTTCTCGGTCCAGACGCCGGAAGGCGGCGTGGTGCCGATGGAAGGCTTCTCGCTCTCCGACATCGTGATCGCCCAGGGCGAGCCGGTCTCCGCGACCTTCGTGCTGAAGGGCCTGGGTCTCGATCGCAGCCGGATCACGGAGCCGTCGGTCGCCGCGGTCTGGGACCAGATCGGCGTCGATCATCTGACCGTGGGTGCGGGCTTCGCGCTCAACCGGGACGTAGCGAGCGGCCATGCCAGCATCCATGACACGTTCGTCAAGATCGACGAACTGGGCTCGCTCGACCTCACGGCCGAGGTCAGCGACGAGCCGCTGGGCGGCAGCCCGCTCGCCGCCAAGCTGACCAAGGCGGCGCTGCATTATCGCGATGCCTCGCTGGCCGACCGCGTCCTGAAGCTGATGGCCCAGGGCGGCGATCCGGAGCAGGCGCGCAATCAGCTGATCCAGCTGGCGCAGCAGCAGGCGGCCGAGCTTGGACCCAGTTTCGGGCCGGCCGGGGAGGCACTCGCGGCCTTCTTCAAGCAGCCCAAGCAGCTGACCGTGGAACTGGCGCCGGCCCAGCCGATTCCGTTCGCCACGCTGGCCGGCCTGGAATCTCTACCGCCGCCGGAGGCCGCGGCATTGCTGGGTCTGACGATCCGGGCGAACGAGTAAGCGGCTGACGCGCCCGGACGAACCGGCTACAACGTCCCGAACAAGGTTAACGCGGGGTGGGTCGGGATGGCGGGCAAGAGCAAACGGCGGTGGCAGCTTTGGGCATCGGCCGCGGCCCTGGTCGTTGCCGCCGTCCTGTTGGCCCTCATCCTGCTGCCGCCGGAGACGCTCGCGCCACCGCGGCCCGAGGTGAAGAGCGCGTCGCTGCCGCATCCGGTCGAGACGCCGCTGCCTCAGCCCGACCGGCGCAAGGGCGCGGATGCCCTGGCGCCTCTGATCGAGCAGGCGACGGCCGACAAGCCCGCCGAGACGAGGACGTCAGAGGACAATCCCGAAGCTGCGGTGCCGGCCGCTCCCCAGGTCGCCTCGCTGCCGCCGCAACCGCCGAAGGCCGCGACGGTGCCGGTGGCTCCGGTCGTGCCGGCGCTCCATGGCGAGCCGGCCTGGAAGCAGAATGCGCAACCGTCCGGTCCGCCCGGCGCGCAGCCGATGATCGCGATCGTGATCGACGACATGGGACTCGACCGCAAACGCTCGGCCGAGGTGATGACCCTTCCGGGCCCTCTGACCTTGTCGTTCATGACCTATGCCGAGGATCTGGCGAAACAGACGGCGACGGGACGGGCCCACGGCGACGAGATCATGCTGCACATGCCGATGGAGCCGCAGGCGCGCCACGTCGACCCGGGCCCGAACGCGCTCGTGACCGGCCTCGACGACGAGGAGCTGAAGCGGCGCGTGGCCTGGGGCCTCGGGCGCATCGATGGGATCGTCGGCGTCAACAACCACATGGGCAGCAAATTCACCGAGTCGCAGCCGGGCATGACGATCGTGCTCGAGCAATTGCGCGAGCGCGGCCTGTTTTTTCTGGATTCGCGCACGACACCCCATTCGGTCGGGCTCGCCACCGCGCGCCAGATGGGCGTGCCGAGCGTCGGGCGTGACGTCTTCCTCGATAATTTCATGACCGATCCCGAGGTCGCGCGCGAATTGGCCCAGAGCGAGGCCGTCGCGCGCAAGAACGGCGTCGCCATCGCGATCGGCCATCCCCACGACGCGACCATCGCCGAATTGCGGCAGTGGCTGCCAACCGTTGCGGCCAAGGGTTTCCGCCTGGTTCCCGTCAGTGCGATCGTGGCGCGCGAGCAGGCCCAGGCGGCCCATGTCGCGAAGACCGGCGGGTAAGGCTCAAGTGGCCCCGACGGCATCGGCGCACTGGTGCTGCTGTGGGCCGGTCGGGCGCGGTATCGATAGGTTCGCCTTTCACCGGAGATCCGACCGATGAGTGCTACCGCCGAACCGATCGTCCGACCGCTGGAGCCCGGCGACCATGATCGCTGGGACGAGTTGTGGCGAGGTTATCTCACCTTCTACGAGACGACGATCGCCGACGAGATCCGCGCCGTGACCTGGGCCCGGCTGCTCGATCCGGCCGAGCCGATGAAGGGCGCGCTGGCGTTCCGCGACGGTGTCGCGGTCGGCCTGGTCCATCATATCCAGCACCGGTCATGCTGGACGGTCGGCGACTATGTCTATCTGCAGGACCTGTATGTTTCGGAGAGTCTGCGCGGCGGTGGCGTCGGCCGTGCGCTCATCGAGCATGTCTATGCCCATGCCCGTTCCATCGGCTGCTCGCGCGTCCATTGGCTGACGCACGAGACCAACCTCGACGCCATGAAGCTCTACGACCGGATCGCCGACCCGTCGGGCTTCGTGCAGTACCGCAAGATCCTCTAGCTCAGTCGCCGGTGGTCCATTCGACGTCGGCGCCGAGCGAGCGCAGATTCTCGGCGAAGCGCGGGTGGGCGCGGCGGATCGGCGTCGCGTTCTTGATGACCGAGCGGCCGTCGATACTGGCCGCCAGCATCAAGAGGGCGATCGAGACGCGGATGATATAGGGACTCTCGACTTCGGCCGGGATCAGCGGATGGCCGCCGAAAGTGATGAGCCGGTGCGGGTCCGACAGGAAGGTGTGCGCCCCGAACTTCGACAGTTCGACCGACCAGCCGAGCGCGCCGTCATAGACTTTGTTCCAGAACATGACACTGCCCTCGGCCTTGACGCCGAGCGCGATGAAGATCGGCAACAGATCGACCGGCAGATAAGGCCAAGGGGCCGCCTCGACCTTGGTCAGCATGTTCTGGGTAAAGGGCCGAAGCACCCTCAGAGAGCCGTCCGTCTCGGCACGCGACCACCCGTCCTCGTGAATGACGGTGATGCCGAACTTGGCGAAAGTCCGGTCGATCAGCGGGAACTGCTCGGGGTGGGAATTCCTGACTGCGATCTTGCCACCGGTGATGCCGCCCAGCGCCAGGAAGGTCGCGATCTCGTGGAAATCCTCGGCGAAGGTGAAGTCGCCGCCGCCCAAGGACCCGACGCCGCGGATGGTGAGTTGCGACGTGCCGATGCCTTCGATCCGGGCACCGAGCATCGTCATGAACCGGCAGAATTCCTGAACGTGCGGTTCCGAGGCGGCGTTGGTCAGCATCGACGTACCCTCGGCCGTTGCCGCACAGAGCACGAAATTCTCGGTCGTCGTGACCGAGGCATAGTCGAGCCAGTGGTTTGTTGCCTGGAGCGGGCGATGGGCGCGGATGACGAGCGAGTTCTCGGTCCGCTCGACGACGGCGCCGAACCGGGCCAGAACCTCCACATGGGGATCGATCTCGCGCACGCCGAGCGTGCAACCCTTCACATCATCCTCGATACGCGCAACGCCGAAACGGGTGAGGAGCGGCGGCACCAGCATGATCGAGGACCGCATCTGCTCCGGCAGCCGATGCAGCCTGGCATCGAACACCGTGTCGCGGTGGCGGATGACGACCAGTCCGTTTGCGAGATCTGCCTCCACCTCGCTGCCCAGCTCCCGAAAGGTCTCCAGGATTTTGTTGACGTCGGTGATGTCGGGCACGCCGTTGAGCCGGATCGTTTCGCGAGTGAGCAGCGTCGCGCAGAGAATCGGCAATACGGCGTTCTTGTTCGCCGAAGGGACGATCCTCCCGCTGAGCGGGCGACCGCCGTTCACGATCAGACTGGCCATGACGGGAAGACTTTCCGGGGGAAGGAGGCGGTCCCCGGATAGGACCGCCAGCGCTTCCGATT
Organism: Aliidongia sp.; assembly: GCF_035943795.1. Classification (NCBI taxonomy): domain Bacteria; kingdom Pseudomonadati; phylum Pseudomonadota; class Alphaproteobacteria; order Rhodospirillales; family Dongiaceae; genus Aliidongia; species Aliidongia sp. Next base: position 77,359 of record NZ_DASZBY010000147.1, read on the forward strand.
CGAGCAGGTGGATGTGGCGAAATTCAGGCCGTCATCGCCCCGCGGCGAAGCGGACGGCTTCTTCGGCAGCGCGCACCAGGGCCTTGGATTTGTTGACCGATTCCTGATATTCGGATTCCGGGTCGCTGTCGGCGACGACGCCGCCGCCGGCCTGGATGACGAGCTTGCCGTCCTTGAGGACCGCGGTGCGTAGCGCGATGCAGGTGTCCATCGCACCGGAGCCGCCGAAATAGCCGATGGCGCCGCCGTAGATGTTGCGGCGCTCCGGCTCCAGCTCGTCGATGATTTCCATCGCGCGCACCTTGGGAGCGCCCGAGACCGTGCCGGCGGGGAAGCCCGCCATCAGCGCGTCGAGCATGTCGCCACGGGCCGGGTCCAACTGGCCCTCGACCGTCGAGCAGATGTGCATGACGTGGCTGTAGCGCTCGACGATCATCTGCTCGACGACCTTGACCGTGCCGATCTTCGCGACCCGGCCGACATCGTTGCGGGCGAGGTCGAGCAGCATCAGATGCTCTGCCAGTTCCTTTGGATCGGCCAGCAGGTCGGCGGCGAGGGCGGCATCCTCGGCCGCGTCCACGCCGCGGCGCCGGGTGCCGGCGATCGGGCGGATCGTCACCTTGTCGTCGCGCAGCCGAACCAGGATCTCCGGGCTCGAGCCCACGACGCTGAAATCGCCGAAATCGAGGAAGAACAGGAACGGCGAGGGATTGAGGCGCCGCAGCGCCCGGTAGAACGCCAGCGGCGGCAGGCGGAACGGTACCGTGAAGCGCTGGGACGGCACGACCTGGAAGATGTCGCCGGCGCGGATGTATTCCTTCGCCCGCTCGACCATGCCGTGATACTCGGCCCGCGTGACGTTGGTCGTCGGTTCCGGCGTTTCCACATCCGCTTCGCGCTCGGCCCGGTAGGGCAGCGAGCGGCCGAAATCGGCGACGACATCGGCGAGGCGCTCGCGCGCATGGGCATAGGCGAGCTTCGGATCGGCGCCTTCGCTGGGCCAGACCGGCGTCACCACCGTCACGCGGTCGGCGATGTTGTCGAAGATCGCGACCACGGTCGGGCGGATCAGCAGCCCGTCGGGCACGCCCAAGGTATCGGGGTTGGTATCGGGCAGGCGTTCGACCCGGCCGATCATGGCATAGCCCAGGTAGCCGAACAGGCCGCTCGCCATCGGCGGCAGCGGGGCGGGGATGTCGACCCGGCTCTCGGCGATCAGCTTGCGCACCGACGCCAGCGGATGGTCCGGCGAGGGCTCGAACGCGTCGGCATCGATCCGCGCCTGGCGGTTGATCTCGACCTGCTCGCCGCGGCAGCGCCAGATCAGGTCGGGCTTCAGGCCGATGAAGGAATAGCGGCCGCGGACGGCGCCCCCCTCGACCGACTCGAACAGAAAGCTGTTCGGCCGACCGTCGGCCAGCTTCATCAGCGCCGAAACCGGCGTTTCCAGGTCGGCGACCAGGGTCGTCCAAACCAGGACGGCCTCGCCGCGTCCATGGGGCTCGGCAAAGCCGGCGTAATCGGGCAGCGTCTGCATCGGGGCCGCTCCTTTAAAAGAGGTTGGCGATCCGGTCGCGGTAGATCTGGACAGGATGGACCTTGCGCAGGGCCTGGTCGAACTCGCTCAGCATGTCGTCGCCCACCTGCTGGGCCAGTTGCCCGCCCAGGGTCGCCACCTTGTCCTTGTCGGCCGTGAGGTCGGCGGGCTGGATTTCCTTCAGCTGGGCCACGAACTGGCCGTCGGGTGCGGCGGCGCTGGCGACGCCGCCGGGTTGCAAGTCGAACAGCTTGGCGACGACGGCGGGCGGCACGCCGGCCTGGTTGCCGGCGACGGTGCGGATGAACGGCTTGGTCGTCGATACCTGCAGTTTCTGGGCGGCCGCCAGCTTGGTCAGCGGCTGGTCCGGCTTCACCTGGTCGGCCAATGCCTTCGCCTGCTCGGCGACCTTGGCGGCACGCTGCTCGTCGGTCCAGGCGGTCCTGACCTGGTCCTTGACCGCATCGAGCGGCTTCAGCGCGGGCGCGGTGATGCTCTCGGTCCGAACCAGATAGTACGATCCGTTCGGGACCTGTTCCAGCCCGCTCGTCTGTCCCTGGGGAGTGGCGAAGACGGTCTTCATCAGGGCATCGGCGGCGATGGCGAAATCGGCGATCGGCTTGCCGTCCGGATCGAGCCCGCCGGCATCGGCGGCCGTGACCGTGAGCGGGGTCAGCTTGAACTGCTGGGCGATCGTCGCCAGGTCGGCGCCGGCGGAAACGGCGTCCTCGACCTTGGTCGACAACGTGTAGAGCGCGTCCGATTCCGCGTCCTTGCGGGCGTCGGCCTCGAGCTGCGGCTTGACCTCGTCGAAGCTCCGGCCGCCGGCCGCCTCGATGCCGGTCACCTTCAGCACGTGCCAGCCGAACGCGGTCTGGATCGGCTTCACCACCGCGCCATCCTGGGCGGCGAACACCGGGGTCGCGAGTTCGGCCGGCAGGTCCTTCGCCGTGACCGAACCCAGATCCACCGCGGCCGGGTCCGCCTTGGTCAGGTCTTGGGCCAGCTTGACGAAATCCTTGCCCTGAGCCAGCTGCGCTTCGGCATCGTCGGCCGCTTTCTGGTCCGGCAGGATCATCTGCAGCAGGTGACGCTTCTCCGGTTTGACGAATTCGTCCTGGCGCTGGGCGTAGGCCTCTTTCAGCTGCGCGTCGTCAATCTTGACGTCGGCCGCGACATCCTTGGTCGTGAGCGCCAGCGTGGTGAAACCGCGATATTCCGGTGCCGTGAAGGCGTCCGGATGCTTGTCGTAATAGGCCTTCAGCGCGGCGTCGTCCGGTGCCGGCACGTCCTTGATCGCATTCGTGGGCAGGAACACCCAGTCGGCCACGCGCTTTTCACCGCGCAGACGGTAGAGCAGGTCGGCAAGCGCCTTCGGTGCGGTGACCGTACCGCCGGCGACGGTCGCGAGGTCCACCCGCGGCTGCTCGCCGCGCAGCAGGTCGACGTAGCGCTTCTCGGTGTAGCCGGCCTGGCCCAGGCGCATGATGAAGGAGCCGCGATCGAACTGGCCCTGCGCATTCTTGAATGCCGGCTCGTTCTGGATCAACAGCGCCACTTCCTTGTCGCCGACCACCAGATTCAGCCGCTGGGCCTCCTGGTCCAGTACCGTCTGGCTCACCAGGCCATCGACCGCCTGGTCGATGATGCCGAACGCCTTGGCCTGTTGCATGTCGAAATTGCCGCCGAACTGTTGGCGCATGCGTTCGACCTGTTGGCGCACGCTCTGCTGCACGACGTCGCCGGTGATCTTGTGGCCGCCGACCGTGGCGACGGTCGCGTCCTGCGGGGTGGAACGCAGGAAGTCGCCAATGCCCCAGATGCCGAAGCTCAGGATGAGAAGCACGAACAGGACTTTGACGATGAAAGTCCCGGCCTTGGAGCGGATGAATTGAAGCATTGGAGATTGAACCGTTATGGTGCGCCCAAAGGCGCGTCGCTGCACCCGATGGAAGGTGCCGGACCATAAAGCGCCCGAAGCGGGCCCGGCAACTCGGAAAATGACGCCGGGAGGGGCCCCGCCCGCAAGAAGAACCAGAAACGGCTCGAACCAAGTGGAGAAGCAATGAATTCGGGACGCCGGCCGCTGATCGCGGCCAATTGGAAGATGAACGGGCTCAAGGCCGACGGCATGGCGCTGGCCGGCGCGGTGGCGGCGCGGGCGGCGGGGACGGCCCTCGCGGCCGACATCCTGATCTGCCCACCGGCCACCCTGATCGGCGCCGTCGGCGGGATCCTGTCCGGCGGCCCGGTCTGGCTGGGTGGCCAGGATTGCAGCGCGGAGGCCGGCGGTGCCTTCACCGGCGATATCTCGGCCGCGATGCTGCGCGACCTGGGCTGCCGTGCGGTCATTTCCGGCCATTCGGAACGGCGCGCCGGTCATCAGGAGACCGATGCGCAGGTCGAGGCCAAGACGGTCGCAGCGTTGACCCAGGGGCTGGTCGCGATCGTCTGCGTCGGCGAGACCGCGGCGGAGCGGGACGCGGGCAGGGCGCTCGACATCGTCGGTGGCCAGGTGTTGGGCTCCGTCCCCGAAAGCGCCACGGCCGAAACCCTCGTCGTCGCCTATGAGCCGGTCTGGGCGATCGGCACCGGCCGGGTTCCGACCCTCGACGACATCGACGCGATGCATCGCCATATCCGGGCGTTGCTGGCGTCGAAACTCGCCGGCGGCGCCGATGTGCGCATCCTTTACGGTGGGTCGGTCAAGCCGTCGAACGCCCGGGAGATCCTGGCCATCGCCGACGTGGACGGGGCGCTCGTCGGCGGCGCCAGCCTGAAGGTCGACGAGTTCTGGGCGATCGTCGAGGCGGCACCGGCACGCTGAACCCAAACGTGGGGCTGGACCGGCGAGGCATGCGCGCCGGACATTCCCCGAACGGGTCGAGGGCACTAGCTATCGCGTCTCGAAGCTACTAGATAAGCACCATGCACGGGCGACGCTCCCAACGGCCGAATGGCGGGGGCGCCGCCCGCTCGGCTTTTTCGGGCCGGCCTTGGCGAAACTTGTCGAGGCCCGGCACACAGGATCGAAGTCTTTCGCCATGATGATCGTCGTTCTCGTCGTCCACGTGCTTTTGGCTATCTCGCTGATCGGCGTCGTGCTGATCCAGAAGAGCGAGGGCGGCGGCCTCGGTCTCGGCGGCGGAGGCGGTGGCGGCATGTCGGGTTTCATGACCGGCCGGTCGACGGCCAACTTGCTGACACGCACGACGGCGATCCTGGCCGGCTGCTTCATGGTGACGAGCGTCGTTCTCGCCATCCTGGCGGCTCACCAGCACTCGGGCGGCGGTTCGATTCTCGACCAGATTCCGGCCTCGACCGCGCCGGCGACCCTGCCGAAGGTTCCGGCCACCCAGGAAGTGCCGGCACCGGCGCAGCCGCAACAGCCGAGCGTTCCGCTGGCGAAATGATTAAACCGCCGCGGCGGTGACGTTTACTCTGGTTTGCTGGTTTGGTTGTTGTAGGGTGATGCTCCATGACGCGGTTCATTTTCATTACCGGCGGCGTGGTCTCTTCTCTCGGCAAGGGGCTTTCCTCGGCCGCCCTCGGAGCATTGCTCCAGGCGCGCGGCTTCAAGGTCCGCCTGCGTAAGCTCGACCCCTATATTAACGTCGATCCGGGCACGATGAGCCCGTACCAGCACGGCGAAGTCTTCGTCACGGACGATGGCGCCGAGACCGACCTCGACCTGGGCCATTACGAGCGCTACACCGGCGTATCGGCCCGGCGCAGCGACAGCGTGACGACGGGCCGGGTCTATTCGACGGTCATCGGACGCGAGCGGCGCGGCGAATATCTGGGCGCCACCGTCCAGGTGATCCCGCACATCACCGACAGCATCAAGGAATTCATCCAGGCCGACATCACGGACGAGGATTTCGTCCTGTGCGAGATCGGCGGCACGGTCGGCGACATCGAGAGCCTGCCGTTCCTCGAGGCGATTCGCCAGCTGGCGAACGATCTCGGCAAAGACCACACGATGTTCGTGCATCTGACCCTGGTGCCCTACATCCCGGCTGCGGGCGAGCTCAAGACCAAGCCGACCCAGCATTCGGTCAAGGAACTGCTGGGCCTGGGCATTCAGCCCGACGTGCTGCTGTGCCGCTGCGACCGCGAGATCCCGCTGGGCCAGCGCAAAAAGATCGCGCTGTTCTGCAACATCCGCGAAGAGCGGGTGATCCAGGCGTTGGACGTCGACACGATCTACCAGGTGCCGATCGCGTACCACGAGGAAGGCTTCGATTCTGCCGTCTGCAATTATTTCGGCATTCCGTCGCCGCCGGTGAAGCTCGAGCGCTGGCAGTCGATCGTGAGCACGGTCCGCAAGCCCGAGGGCGAAGTCTCGATCGCGGTCGTCGGCAAGTACATCAACCTGCTCGACGCCTATAAGTCCTTGGCCGAGGCGCTGACCCATGGCGGCATTGCCAACCGGGTTCAGGTCAAGCTGCGCTGGATCGATTCGGAGATCTTCGAGTCGGAGGACGCGGTCCATCATCTGACCGGGGTCAACGGCATCCTGGTTCCGGGCGGCTTCGGCGAACGCGGCACCGAGGGCAAGGTGCAGGCTGTGCGCTTCGCCCGCGAACGCAACGTGCCATTCTTCGGCATCTGTTTCGGCATGCAGATGGCGGTGATCGAGGCGGCGCGCAATCTGGCCGGCCTGCCCAAGGCGAGCTCGACCGAGTTCGGCCCGTCGGACGAGCCGGTCGTGGGATTGATGACCGAATGGACGCGCGGCAACGAGTTGGAGCAGCGCGCGGCCGACGGCGACCTGGGCGGCACCATGCGTCTCGGCGCCTACGATGCCGTGCTGTCGCCCGGCAGCCGGGTCTCGAACGCTTACGGCGCCGTCGCGATCTCGGAACGCCACCGTCATCGCTATGAAGTGAACATCCGCTACAAGGAGCGGCTCGAGGCGGCCGGCCTGAAGTTCTCCGGCATGTCGCCGGACGGTGTCCTGCCCGAGATCGTGGAGCTTCCAAACCATCCCTGGTTCATCGGCGTGCAGTTCCATCCGGAACTGAAATCCAAACCGTTCGAACCGCATCCGCTGTTCACGGATTTCATCCGGGCGGCGCTCGAGCAGTCGCGGCTCGTCTAAGCAGCCAGAGGGGAGCCGACCCATGTCGTCCGTCACGCCGCGCACCGTCGCGATCGGCAAGCTGACCCTCGCCAACGACCGTCCCTTCGTCCTGATCGCCGGCCCTTGTCAGCTCGAGTCGCGCGAACACGCGCTGGAGACGGCCCGCGCCCTGGTCGAGATGACGGACAAACTGGGCCTGGGCCTGATCTATAAGACCTCGTTCGACAAGGCGAACCGGACCTCGCTCAACTCCCAGCGGGGCATCGGGCTCGAAAAGGGGCTGCCGATCCTGGCCGAGATCCGGGAAAGCCTGGGCTGCGCCGTCATCACCGACGTGCATCTGCCCGATCATTGCGCGCCGACGGCCGAGGCGGTCGACGTGCTGCAGATCCCGGCGTTCCTGTCGCGCCAGACCGACCTGATCCTGGCCGCGGCCGAGACCGGCGCCGCGCTCAACATCAAGAAGGGGCAGTTCCTGGCGCCCTGGGACATGGCCAACGTCGCCAGGAAGGCCGCGAGCACCGGGAACCACAAGATCCTGCTGTGCGAGCGGGGCGCCAGCTTCGGCTACAACACGCTCGTCTCGGACATGCGGTCGCTGCCGATCATGGCGGAGACGGGCTATCCCGTGATCTTCGACGCGACCCACTCGGTGCAGCAGCCGGGCGGGCAGGGCGCGACCAGCGGCGGCGAGCGGCGCTTCGTGCCGGTGCTGGCCCGGGCCGCACTGGCGATCGGTGTCGCCGGCGTGTTCATGGAGACCCATCCCGATCCCGATGCTGCCCCATCCGACGGCCCGAACATGGTGCCGATGCGTGCCATGCCGGCGCTGCTGGAAACCTTGATCGCGTTCGATCGGCTGGCGAAAGCCAATCCGATTCCGACTTTCGACTGAGGGCCGCTCGACGGCCTTTTCCCGTTTCACGAAGAATTCTCTCCCGAAGGAGTCCGACTGATGTCCGCCATCCTCGACATCCATGCCCGCGAGATCCTCGACAGCCGCGGCAACCCGACCGTCGAGGTCGACGTGACGCTCGAAAGCGGCAGCGTCGGCCGCGCCGCCGTGCCGTCGGGTGCATCGACCGGTGCCCATGAGGCGGTCGAGCTGCGCGACGGCGATCCCGAGCGCTACCAGGGCAAGGGCGTGCAGAACGCGGTCGACGCGGTCAATGGCGAGATCTACGACGCACTGGGCGGCCTCGACGCCGACGACCAGGTCGCCATCGACCAGCTGTTGATCGACCTGGACGGCACGCCGAACAAGTCGCGCCTGGGCGCCAATGCCATCCTGGGCGTCAGCCTCGCCTGCGCCAAGGCCTCGGCCGACGAGGTGTCGATGCCGCTGTTCCGTTACGTGGGCGGCGTCTATGCCCGCACCTTGCCGGTGCCGCTGATGAACGTGATCAACGGCGGCGCCCATGCCGACAATCCGATCGACATCCAGGAATTCATGATCCTGCCGGTCGGTGCCGAAACCATGTCGGACGCGATCCGCGTCGGCGCCGAAGTGTTTCATGCGCTGAAGAAGCAGTTGAAGGCGGCCGGCCACAACACCAACGTCGGCGACGAGGGCGGCTTCGCCCCGAACCTCGCTTCGGCCGATGCGGCGCTGGGCTTCCTGATGAAGGCGATCGAGAGCGCCGGCTACACGCCGGGCGACGATGTCGTGCTGGCGCTCGACGTCGCCTCTACCGAGTTCTTCAAGGGCGGCGTCTACAACCTGGAAGGCGAAGGCAAGAAGCTCGATAGCGCCGGCATGGTGCGCTATCTCGAAGACCTGGCCGCGCGCTATCCCATCGTGTCGATCGAAGACGGCATGGCCGAGGATGATTGGGACGGTTGGGCGGCCCTGACCAGCGCCATCGGCAAGAAGGTTCAGCTGGTCGGCGACGATCTGTTCGTGACCAACCCGAAGCGCCTGTCCGACGGTATCGCCCGTGGCACGGCCAACTCGATCCTGGTCAAGGTCAACCAGATCGGCACCTTGTCCGAGACCTTGGAAGCGGTGCAGATCGCCCAGCGCGCCGGCTATACCGCCGTCATGTCGCACCGCTCGGGCGAGACCGAGGACGCGACCATCGCCGATCTGGCGGTCGCGACCAATTGCGGACAGATCAAGACCGGCTCGCTGTCCCGTTCGGACCGTCTCGCCAAGTACAACCAGCTTATTCGCATCGAAGAACTTCTGGGCGATTCGGCACGCTATGCGGGTCGCTCCATCCTGCGCGGATAGGCCCGAGTCGCGCTTCGGAATCCGCGGCTTTGCGGGTTCCGAAGCGGGCTTTCCGGCGACCGGAATCGCCAAATCCGGCGCCGGTGCCATCGGATGAGTATTCGTGCGATCTCTTTGGCGTGATTTTGGCTTGATTGTCCATTGCCGCAGTTGACCGCCGCGGTGCTGGCATGATTCTCTAGACCGCATGGAAATAGGCCGACATATCCGCCGGCAGGCGCATGGCATCGTGGGACCGCTGATCGGCCTCACGCTGGCCTGCTATTTCGCCTATCACCTGGTGGAAGGCGATCGCGGCCTGATCGCCTGGGTACGCCTGACCCAGCAGATCCGGGCGGCGAAGCTGCAGCAGGCTCAGGTCCACGAGGAACGGTCCGAGGCGGCGCATCGGGTAGCGCTGCTGCATCCGGAACATCTCGACCCCGACCTGCTCGACGAGCAGGCGCGCGCTGCGCTCAACCTGATCGGTCCGGGCGAAGTTGTCATCCTCAACAGCGACGGCCAGCCGAAATAGTCAGCGGACGATCCGGTCGATCCAGTCGAGCACCTGAGGCAATACCGACCCCATGGCGAGATGCCCGGCGCCGTCCACGCGGATGAAGCGCTTCGGCTCATGGGCAAGCGCGTAAAGCTTCTCGGCGAAGGGCAGGGGAATGACCTGGTCGGCACTGCCATGCACCATCAGCACCGGCACCGTGACCTCGCCGATCCGGCGATCGGACCTGAACTGGTCCCACAGCACGAGCCTCACCGGAAACATCCAGAACTGGGCGGCCGCCACATCGGCGACCGATGAATAGGGCGAATCCAGCACCAGGGCCGCCGACGCATGGCGCGCCGCGAGCGCGACCGCGAGCCTGGTGCCGAGCGACTCCCCCATGATCACCAGCCGGCTCGGCGGAATGTCGAGGCCGATGGCGTATCGGTATGCCGCCTCGGCATCCCGGTGCAATCCGGCTTCGGTGGCCGTGCCGCTGGACCCGGGATAACCGCGGTACTCGACCGCCAGCAAGCCGTCGCCCGTCGCGGTCAGTACGCCGAATCGTTGCGCCCGACCGGCGAGAGATCCGCCATTGCCATGGAAGTACAGCAACAGCGGGCGCCCCTCGCGGGGCGGAACGTACCAGGCGAGCAGGTGCTCGCCATCCACCGTCGTGATCGTGACGCTCCGGCCCCGGGGGAGCCCGGCCTCGGCCGGGGGCACCGGGACGCCGGCCGGAAAATAGAGGAAACGACGCTGCCCGATGGTGAGCGCCGTCAAGGCGAGCAGATAGAGCGCGCTGACGACGATCACGAACCATTTAAGCAAGATGCACCCGTTCCCTCCGGCCCGCCTCGACCGGCAGGGTAGCATTCCTGCTGAATTCCATGTGAAATTCATGTGTCGGCCGCGCGTCATGGCAACCACGCTCACAAGTCTTTTTCCAACTTTCCAGTAACTTAACCAAAAACGAGTTAAGGGTTATTTTGCGTTGCAAAACAAATAATTAAACGGAAGTCGATTGGCATTCTCACCGCACCGCACTAAGGTCGGTCTTAGAGCCGGGACGGACCTGCGGGTGGGTCCTGGTGTCACATCTGTCGATGCGCGTGGAGCAGTAGATGGCCCTGAAGCGTAGAACGAAGTCCGCCACCGGCGCGGCCAAGACCCCCTCGGTCGAACAGCTCCTGAAATATTATCGCGAAATGCTGCAGATCCGGCGTTTCGAGGAAAAGGCCGGCCAGATGTATGGCATGGGCCTGATCGGCGGGTTCTGTCACCTCTACATCGGCCAGGAAGCGGTCGTGGTCGGCATGCAGAATGCCCTGTCGATGGGCGACAGCGTCATCACGAGCTACCGCGATCACGGCCATATGCTGGCTTGCGGCATGGATGCCAAGGGCGTCATGGCAGAGCTGACCGGCCGCAGCGGGGGCTACTCGCGGGGCAAGGGCGGCTCGATGCACATGTTCTCCAAGAAGGAACATTTCTACGGCGGCCACGGCATCGTCGGCGCCCAGATGCCGCTCGGCACCGGCCTCGCCTTCGCCAACCGCTACCGCGGCAGCGACCGGGTGTCGGTGACCTATTGCGGCGACGGCGCCATCAACCAGGGCCAGGTCTACGAGAGCTTCAACATGGCGGCGCTGTGGAAGCTACCGGTGATCTACGTGATCGAGAACAACAAGTATGGCATGGGCACCTCGGTGCAGCGCGCCTCGGCCTCGACCGACCTGTTCGAGCGGGGTGCCGCCTACGGCATTCCCGGCCGCCAGGTCGACGGCATGGATGTGCTGGCGACCCATCAGGCCGCCGAAGAGGCCGTCGCCCATGCCCGCGCCGGCAAGGGGCCGGTCATCCTCGAAATGATGACCTACCGCTATCGCGGCCATTCCATGTCCGACCCGGCGAAGTACCGGTCGAAAGAGGAAGTGGCCAAGATGCGGACCGAGCACGACCCGATCGATCTGGTGCGCAAGCGCCTGATCGACGGCGGCCTGACCAACGAAGACGCGCTGAAGGCGATCGACAAGGAGGTCAAGGACCTCGTCACCGCTGCGGCCGAGTTCGCCCAGGAAAGCCCGGAACCGGATCCGTCCGAGGTCTGGACCGACGTCCTGCTCGAAGCCTGATTCCCGGCGCAACGGTGCGGCCCATGAGCGCTGCCCGTTGCCGCGTCCGAACGATTGAATGAGGAAGAGCCACCGTGCCGATCCAGATCCTGATGCCCGCGCTGTCGCCGACCATGACCGAGGGCAAGCTTGCGAAGTGGCTTAAGAAGGAAGGCGACGCCATCAAGGCCGGCGACGTCATTGCCGAAATCGAGACCGACAAGGCAACCATGGAGGTCGAGGCCGTCGACGAGGGCACGCTGTCGAAGATCCTGGTGCCGGAAGGTACCGAGAACGTCGCGGTCAACACGCCGATCGCCGACCTGACCGGCGAAGGCGAGGAGGCCGGTGCTGCATCGGCGCCCGAGGCCAAGCCTGCACCCGCTGCGGAAAAGCCGGCGGCAGCCGCTCCCGAAGCAAAGGCGCCGGCCAGTGCACCCAAGGCCGCCGTCATCGACGCCGAGCCGGAATTCAAGGGCAAGCACATCCCGACCACCGTGCGCGACGCGTTGCGCGACGCCATGGCCGAGGAGATGCGCCGCGACAAGGACGTGTTCCTGCTGGGCGAGGAAGTCGCCGAATACCAGGGCGCCTACAAGGTCAGCCAGGGTCTGCTCGACGAGTTCGGCGCCCAGCGCGTGATCGACACGCCGATCACCGAAATGGGCTTCGCCGGCCTCGCGGTCGGTGCCGCCTTGACCGGCCTGCGGCCGATCGTCGAATTCATGACGTTCAATTTCGCCATGCAGGCCATCGACCAGATCATCAATTCGGCCGCCAAGACGCTCTACATGTCCGGCGGCCAGATGGGCTGCCCGATCGTGTTCCGCGGCCCGAACGGCGTCGCGTCCCGCGTCGGTGCCCAGCATTCGCAATGCTACGCCAGCTGGTACGCCCATTGCCCGGGCCTGAAAGTGGTAGCGCCCTATTTCGCGTCCGATGCCAAGGGCCTGCTGAAGGCCGCGATCCGCGACCCGAACCCGGTGATCTTCCTCGAGCATGAACTGGTCTATGGCCAGACCCATGACGTGCCCGACGATCCGGACTGGATCGTGCCGATCGGCAAGGCGCGTATCGTCAAGCAGGGCAAGGACGTCACCATCATCGCCTTCTCGCGCATGGTGCAGTTCGCGATCGAGGCCGCGGCCAAGCTCGCCGAAGAGGGCATCGAGGCCGAGGTGATCGACCTGCGCACGATCCGTCCGCTCGACATCGAGACCATCGTCGCCTCGATCAAGAAGACCAACCGGGTCGTCTCGGTCGAGGAGGGCTGGCACTTCTCCGGCATCGGCAGCGAGATCGCAGCCATCACCATGGAGCAGGCCTTCGATTACCTGGACGCGCCGGTCAAGCGCGTCCATGGCGCCGACGTACCGCTGCCTTATGCGGCCAACCTCGAAAAGCTGGCTCTGCCCCAGGTCGCCGACATCGTCTCGGCCGCCAAGGAAGTCTGCTACCGCTGAATCGATGGGATGGCTCCGGCCATCCCATCGTCTTTCATGAACGAACGAAACCGGCTCGGGACCCCGCGTTCCGATCGCCGGTTCCCTTCCAGGGGGATGCGATGCCGATTGATATTCTGATGCCGGCGCTGTCGCCGACCATGACCGAGGGCAACCTCGCCAAGTGGGTGAAGAAGGAAGGCGACGCCATCAAGGCGGGCGACGTGATCTGCGAGATCGAGACCGACAAGGCGACCATGGAGGTCGAGGCGGTCGAAGAGGGCACGCTCGGCAAGATCATCGTGGCCGAGGGCACCCAGGGCGTGAAGGTCAACGAGGTGATCGCGCTGCTGCTGGAGGAGGGCGAGAGCGCCGATGCGCTCGGCAAATCCGCCGCACCGAAGCCGGCACCCGCACCGGAAAACCCGAAGACCGAACCGGCCAAGGCGGAAGCGCCCAAGGCCGAAGCGGCTCCGGCACCCAAGGCCGCATCTGCCGATCACGGCGAACGCGTGTTCGCAACGCCGCTCGCCCGCCGCATGGCCGAGCAGGCGGGTATCGACCTGGCCGGCGTAACCGGATCGGGACCGAACGGCCGCATCGTCAAATCCGACATCGAGGCCGCCGCCGGCAAGCCGAAGCAGGCCGCTGCCCCGGCAGCCGCCGCGGAAGCGCCGAAGGCTGCCCCGGCCGCAGTGACGGCGCCAGCCGCGACCGCACTGACCAAGGAGCGCGTCGTCGCCCTTGCCGGCAACATTCCTTATACCGAAATCCCGAACACCAGCATGCGCAAGGTCATCGCCAAGCGCCTGACCGAAGCCAAGCAGACGGTGCCGCATTTCTACCTGACGGTGGATTGCGAGATCGACCAGCTTCTGAAGATCCGCGCCGAGCTCAACGGCAAGACCGAAGGCCTGAAGATCTCGGTCAACGACTTCGTCATCCGCGCCTCCGCGCTGGCTTTGAAGAAGGTGCCGGCGGCGAACGCGTCCTGGTCGGACGATGTCATCCTGCAATGGAGCCAGGCCGATATCGCGGTCGCGGTGGCGATCGAGGGCGGCCTGATCACCCCGATCGTCAAGCAGGCCGAAGGCAAGGGGCTCGCGACCATCTCGGCCGAGATGCGCGACCTCGGCGCCCGCGCCAAGGCCGGCAAGCTGAAGCTCGAGGAATTCCAGGGCGGCACCTTCTCGATCTCGAACCTCGGCATGTTCGGCATCAAGGAGTTCTCCGCCGTCATCAACCCGCCCCACGGCGCCATCCTGGCGGTCGGCGCCGGCGAGCAGCGTCCGGTCGTCAAGAACGGCGCGCTTGCCGTGGCGACGGTCATGTCCTGCACCTTGTCGGTTGACCATCGTGTGGTCGACGGCGCGGTCGGGGCGGCCTTCCTGAAGGCGTTCAAGGGCCTGATCGAAGACCCGCTGTCGATGCTGCTGTAAGGGAGGCCCGATCATGGCCGAACAGAATTTCGACCTCATCGTCGTCGGCGGTGGCCCGGGCGGCTATGTCGCCGCGATCCGCGCCGCGCAACTGAAGATGAACGTGGCGCTGGTCGAGCGCGAGCACCTGGGCGGAATCTGCCTCAATTGGGGCTGCATCCCGACCAAGGCGCTGCTGCGCACGTCCGAGATCAACCATCTGCTGCACCATCTGGACGCCTACGGCTTCAAGGCCGAGAACGTCAGCTTCGACATCGCCAAGATCGTCGACCGCTCGCGCAAGGTCGCGAACCAGCTGTCGGGCGGCGTGAAGCACCTGCTGAAGAAGAACAAGGTCACCGTGTTCGACGGGGCCGGCAAGCTCGACGGCGTCGCTGGCGGCAATCGCAAGATCAAGGTCGAGAAGGACGGTAAGCCCGTCGCCGACCTGACCGCCAAGAACGTCATCCTGGCGACCGGCGCGCGCGCGCGTCAGGCACCGGGCATGGAAGGCGATGGCAAGCTGATCTGGACCTACAAGGACGCCATGGTGCCGAAGGAGCTGCCGAAGTCGCTGCTCGTCGTCGGCTCCGGCGCGATCGGCATCGAGTTCGCGAGCTTCTACCACAACCTCGGCGTCGACGTGACGGTGGTCGAGATGATGGATCGGGTGTTGCCGGTCGAGGACGAGGAAATCTCGGCCCTCGCGCGCAAGAGCTTCGAGAAGCAGGGCCTGAAGATCCGGACCAGCGCTACCGTCAAGGACGTCAAGAAGGCGGCGAATTCCGTGACGGCGACGATCGAGACCGGCGGCAAGACCGAGAGCATCACGGTCGATCGGGTCATCGTCGCGATCGGCATCGTCGGTAACATCGAGAACATCGGGCTCGAAGGTACCAAGATCAAGGTCGAGAAGACCCACGTCGTTGCGGACGAGCACCTGTTCACCGGCGAGCCCGGTGTCTATGCCATCGGCGATCTGGTCGGGCCGCCCTGGCTGGCGCATAAAGCGAGCCACGAGGGCATCATCGCCGTCGAGACCATCGCGGGCCTGAAGACCCATGCCATGGACGTGACCAACATCCCCGGCTGCACCTATTGCATGCCGCAGGTCGCTTCGGTCGGCCTGACCGAAGCGAAGGCCAAGGCAGCCGGTCACGAGGTCAAGGTCGGTCGTTTCCCATACATCGGCAATGGCAAGGCCATCGCGATGGGCGAGACCGAGGGCATGATCAAGACCGTGTTCGACGCCAAGACCGGCGAATTGCTGGGCGCGCACATGATCGGCGCTGAAGTGACCGAGTTGATCCAGGGCTATGTCGTCGCCAAGAACCTGGAGACGACCGAAGCCCAGCTGATGGAAACGATCTTCGCGCATCCCACCCTCTCGGAGATGATGCACGAGTCCGTGCTTGACGCTTACGGCCGGGCCATCCACTTCTAACGCTTCGATGAGATGCCGTCGTCGCGAGCAACGATGGCGGCACCTCGACCGATGAGATCAGCGGACCCATGCCGGACGATATCGTAACGACTCAGCTGCCGCCCGCCCCGTCGGCGCTGCGCCATCCCGAAAAGGCCGCGAACCCGGACCGTCCGGCGCCTCGTAAGCCCGACTGGCTGCGCGTCAAGGCGCCGGTCAGCAAGGAATATCACGAGACGCGCCGCCTGATGCGCGAGCTCAAGCTCAATACCGTGTGCGAAGAGGCGGCCTGCCCGAACATCGGCGAGTGCTGGCAGCAGAAGCATGCCACCGTCATGATCCTGGGCAGCGTCTGCACGCGGGCCTGTGCCTTCTGCAACGTTGCGACGGGTCAGCCGGACAAGCTCAATCCGCACGAGCCCGAGCATGTCGGCGAGGCGGTCGCCGGCCTGGGCCTGCAGCATGTCGTGGTGACCTCGGTCGACCGCGACGACCTGGACGATGGCGGCGCCGAGCATTTCGTCCGCACCATCCGGGCGATCCGCGAGCGATCGCCGGGTACGACCATCGAGATCCTCACGCCAGATTTCCTGCGCAAGCCCGGCGCCATCGAAAAGGTCGCCGAGGCGCGGCCGGATGTGTTCAACCACAATCTCGAAACCGTGCCGCGGCTCTATGCGACGGTCCGGCCCGGTGCCCGCTATTTCCACTCGTTGCGCCTTCTGGACATGGTCAAGCAGATCGACCCCGGCATCTTCACCAAGTCCGGCATCATGGTGGGTCTCGGCGAGGAGCGGGCGGAAGTGCTGCAGGTAATGGACGACCTGCGCGCGGCCGACGTGGATTTCATGACCATCGGCCAATATTTGCAGCCGACGCCCAAGCATCACGCCATCGAGAAATACGTGACGCCGGAGGAGTTCGCTTCCTATCGCACCATGGGCTTCGGCAAGGGCTTTCTGATGGTGGCGTCGAGCCCCCTGACGCGCTCGTCCCATCACGCGGATGCCGACTTCGCCCGGATGCGCGCCGCCCGCGAGGCCAAGCTCGCCGCCGCGGCGGTCTGAACCGGGCAAAGGACGTTCTCTGGCGATGGCGAAGTTCGCCGAACGGCGCCTCCTGCCTTACCGGCCGGACCAACTGTTCGATCTCGTGGCCGATATCGAGAAATACCCGGAATTCCTGCCCTGGTGCCTGGGTGCGCGCATCCGCACGCGCAAGGAGACCGAGATCACGGCCGATCTGGTCATCGGCTTCAAGGTCTATCGCGAGCGCTTTACCTCGCGTGTCGTGCTGACCCGGCCCGACCGGATTCACGTGACCTATTCGGAAGGGCCGTTCCGCTACCTCGAGAACCAGTGGAAATTCGAGCCGGGGCCGGATGGCGGCTGCATCATCGATTTCTACGTCGATTTCGAATTCTCCTCCCGCATGCTGCAGAAGGTGATCGAAGTGCTGTTCAACGAGGCGGTCCGACGCATGGTCGCGGCCTTCGAAGGGCGCGCCCGCAAGCTCTATGGCGACGGCGAGCCGGGCATCGCGGCCAGAATTTTGCCGCGACCGATTTGACCGGTTCCCATCCTCGGCGAATCCCCGCAAAATCATCCTGAGCTTTGGATGCGGGCGAGGATCGTGATGCGGTATACAGGCTTGGTGGCGATCAGTACGGCGAGCCTGCTGACCGCCTGCGCGGCGCCGGCCCCTCCGCCGTCGAAGCCGGCACCAGCGCCGTCGCCGATGGCGCTGTACGAGGCCGGCATCAGCGACGCCGCCATCAAACAGCCGGCCGACCTGGAGGCGCGGCTCAATCCGATCACCACGAAGACCGTCGAGGTCGCGAGCTGGTCCTACGATCTCGACAGCCACTCTGCCGGCAAGCTCGTCCGCACGCTCGGCGCCGATGTCTGGGTCACGGTGGTTCCGGAATTGAAGCGGCGCTGTGCCGGCCTGGCCGGAGATGCGCTGTCGCTGCGCCTACAGCAGCTGCTGGGCCTGCCGCCGGGCGACGCGCGTGATCGCAAAATCTTCACCTTCACCGTGCGCAGCGCCGACGTGTTCCGACCGTGCGCCGATCCGCGCATCACCACGACCTCCTGCACGCTCGACGTGCCGGAGGGGCGTCATGTCGGCCTGACCGACGCGACGGCCGCCGCACACCTGCGTTTCGTGCTGCAGCAGATGCTGAGTTCCTATCGCGTGGGCTTCGAGCAGCCGGGCTATCCCTACACCGCCCTTGGCTACACTTACGACTGGAAACCCGACTCCGAGACCCATCACGTCGGCCTGTCGGAATATGTCGTGCGACGCGGCGCCGTCGTCCATGACGTCCAGGAAATCGACACCGCCGAATATTGCGCCCGTCCCTAAATCCCGGCTCGCCGCATCCTGGAACGCAAGACCCGCCTGATTTGTCCTTCAGGCGGTTTTTTTCCGAACGACATGTCACGCCTTGAGGCGGTAGCCGGTCCGGAATATCCATTTCAGGACCCCCAGGCAGGCAAGGATGAAGAACAGCGTTGCCGCGAGACTCACTTCCACGCTGACGTCACCTGCCCCGTAGAAGCTCCAGCGGAATCCGCTCACCAGATAGACGACCGGATTGAACAGGCTGACGGTGCGCCAGACGGGCGGGAGCATGTCGATCGAGTAGAACGCGCCGCCGAGGAAGGTCAGCGGCGTGATCACCAGCGACGGAATGATCGCGAGCTGTTCGAAATTCTTCGCCCAGATGCCGATGATGAAACCGAACAGGCTGAAGGCGATCGAGGTCAGGAGCAGAAAGGCGACCATCCATGCCGGGTGCATGATCCGCACCGGCACGCACAGCGTGGCGGTGGCCAGGATGATCAGACCGATCATGACCGATTTCGATGCCGCGGCACCGACATAGCCGACGACCGCCTCGCCGTAGGAGACCGGCGCCGACAGGATCTCGAAGATCGTGCCGGTGAACTTCGGAAAATAGATGGCGATCGAGGCGTTCGACACGCTCTGTCCCAGCAGCGACAGCATGATGAGGCCGGGTACGATGAAGGACCCGTATTCGACGCCGCCGACCTGCTGCATCCGCGAGCCGATCGCACCGCCGAACACCACGAAATAGAGCGCGGTGGTCACGACGGGCGTCGCCACGCTCTGCCAAAGCGTGCGGACGGTGCGGGCCATTTCCGCCTGGTAGATCGCCAGCATCCCGCTGAAACGGATGGGAGCGGCGCTCATGCCGCATGCTCCAACAGGCCGACGAAGATTTCCTCCAGAGAGCTCTTCTTCGTATCCAGGTCGCTGAAGGCGATGCCGAGGCTGTCGACGAGGCGGAGCAGTTCCTGAATGCCGGTCGTCGCGGCGCTTGCGTCGAAGCGGTAGGTCAGCCGTTGCCCGTCCTCCTCGAGCTCGAGCGGCCATCCTGCCAAGCCAGGCGGCAGGCTGGTCATCGGTTCGGCCAAGGCCAGCGTCAGTTGCCGTTTGCCGAGCCGCTGCATCATCGCGGCTTTTTGGTCGACGAGCACGATCCGCCCCTTGTCGATCACGCCGACCCGATCCGCCATCGCTTCGGCTTCCTCGATATAATGCGTGGTGAGAATCACGGTCACGCCGCGGTCTTTCAGCCGGCGAATGACTTCCCACATGTCTTTGCGCAAGGTGACGTCGACGCCGGCAGTGGGCTCGTCCAGGAACAGCACGTCCGGCTCGTGGCTGAGCGCCTTGGCGATCATCACGCGGCGCTTCATGCCGCCGGACAGCTCGATGATCCGGCTCTTTCGCTTGTCCCAAAGCGACAGATCCCGCAGCAGGCTCTCGACATAGGCCGGATTGGTCGGACGGCCGAACAGGCGGCGGCTGAAGGTGACTGTGTTCCAGACCGTCTGAAAGATGTCGACCGCGATTTCCTGTGGAACGAGGCCGACCTTCGATCGGGCGGCGCGGAATTCCATGGCCGCGTCATGACCATCGATCGAGACCGAGCCCGAAGTCATCGTCACGGTGCCGCAAATGATGCTGATGAGCGTCGTCTTGCCGGCGCCGTTCGGCCCGAGGAGCGCGAAGATCTCTCCCTTCGCGATCTCCAGGTCGATGCTGTGAAGCGCCACAAGGCCGCTGTCGTAGGCCTTCCTGACCCCCCGTACGGTGACGATCGGCGACATCCAATTCTCCGCTCCGGCGGCCAAGCGGGCCGCCTCGAAACATGCCCAACGCCGGCGGCTGGTTTGTTAGCACAACCGGAGCGTCCGCTGGCGAACTCTCTGGATGGCTCCCGCGTAGGCTCGCCTGCCTTTCGACCAGGGTGGAATCCATAAGTTGACCTTATGGTCGGGCCGAGGAACGCTCGTTTCCCCAGACACGGGATTTGCGGCGATATGGGCGCATGGTCCTTTTCCGCAAAGCTCTCTTCGTCGGTTGCCTGGTCGCCATGGCGACGGCTCGAACGTTTTCGCCCGGCGGTGCTTGGGCCGAATCGATCAACAGCGCATCGGCGGCCGATGGTCGGCACGACTTCGATTTCCTCATCGGTCGCTGGCGCGTGCATCACCGCGTGCTCAAGCGCGGGAGCGATCGTGAATGGGTCGAATTCGAGGGCACATCCGCGACCAGGCCGGTGATGGGCGGGCTTGGCAATGTCGAAGACAATGTGCTGGCCTATCCAGCCGGAACCTATCGCGCCGCCGCCCTGCGATCCTTCGACGCCAAATCGGGGCAATGGTCGATCTGGTGGTTGGATGGCCGATCCCCGCTCGGACCGTTGGACCCGCCGGTCCGGGGAAATTTCCACGACGGAGTCGGGACCTTCTATTCGGACGACGTCGTCGATGGCAAGCCCAGCCGCACCCGCTACGTCTGGTCGAAGATCACCAAGGCCTCATGCCAGTGGGAGCAGGCAACATCCGCCGATGGGGGCGCCACCTGGACCACGAACTGGGTGATGAATTTCAAGCGAGTCCCGCGATGACCAAGATCGAATTGATCCGAGCGCCGTCCAACCTGGGCCTGCGTCCGCTTCGTCCGGGGCACATTCCAGGCGCTTGGCGCGCGCCCCAGGCGTTGAAGGATGCCGGGCTGGAGCGTCTGCTGAACCCCGCCGAGATCGTGGAGCTGCCGCGACCGACCTATAGCTTCGAGCCCGAGCCGGACACACGCATCGGCAATGGCCGGGAAATCCGGCGGTTCAGTACGGTGCTGGCCGAGGCCGTTTCTGCCGCGCTCGTCCGACGGCGCTTTCCCCTGGTCGTCGGCGGCGATTGCAGCGTGCTGCTGGGCTGCCTGCTCGGCGCGCGCCGCCACGGCGCCTGCGGGCTGGTCCATGTCGACGGGCACAGCGATTTCTTCAATCCCGGCAATTACGACCCGGCGAGCCGCCTGGGTTCGGTCGCCGGCATGGACCTGGCGCTGGCGACCGGGCGGGGCGAGGCGTTGCTGACAGACTGGGGAACGGGTGTGACACCGCTGGTCGCCGATCGGGACGTGGTCCAGATCGGCGAGCGGGAGGCCTGCGACGGCAACTACGCCTTTCCGGATATCCACGACACGGTAATCCGTCGAATGGAGATCGGCCGATTCCACCGGCTCGGTCCCGAGGCCGCCGCGGCGGAGGCGCTCGGCGCCTTGGACGGCCCGTCTCGCCTGTGGCTGCATGTCGACCTCGACGTGCTCGACCAGCTGGTCATGCCGGCGGTGGATTCGCCCGGCACGCCGGGCATGACCTATACCGAACTGGAGCATCTGGTGAAGACGCTCCGCGCTTCCGGCCGAATCGTCGGGGCCGATGTCACGATCTACGATCCGGACCTGGACCCGGACGGACGCCATGCCCGCGCCATCGCCCGATGCATCGGTGAGGCGTTCTCCTGAACGACCTCAGTTCGCCCGGGCCGCCTTCGCCTGCTGCGACGCCAGCATCCGGTCGATGATGAAGCGGGGCAGGCCCAGGCCGCGCAGGGCGGATCGGACGACATTCTCGATCGATCGCCCCAGATCGAACCGACTGGTCCCGTCATCCTGCGTCGTGTAATGCGGCTGATGGGCATCGATCAGCGCGATCCGGTCGGAGCCCAGCTTTTCCTTGAGGTAGTCGACGCTCGGCTGGACGTTCTCGACATAGAATTCGAAACGCTTCAGCAGCGAATCCTTGTCGTCGTCGAT
Organism: Aliidongia sp.; assembly: GCF_035943795.1. Classification (NCBI taxonomy): domain Bacteria; kingdom Pseudomonadati; phylum Pseudomonadota; class Alphaproteobacteria; order Rhodospirillales; family Dongiaceae; genus Aliidongia; species Aliidongia sp. The sequence goes on from NZ_DASZBY010000147.1 coordinate 99,225, forward strand.
CCGGCCGCGCAGTCCGGCCCGGTGCAGCATCTCCTGCTTGCTGATGCTGAGATGCAGCACCTTCAGCACCGGCAGATGGAGGGCCGCCAGATCCTCGAGCAGGCGCTCGGCCGCGACCCGGGTGCGCGGATAGCCGTCGAGCAGGAAGATCTTCTTGTCGAGGTCCGGCAGTTGCTGGATGTCGGCGGCGATCAGCGCCTGGGTCCAGCGGTTCGGCACGAGCAGGCCGTGGGTGGTGCAATACTCCAACCAGTCGAGCTGGCTGGCGGTCCGCCAGTCGGCCGACACGCCGCGCTTCCTGGCCAAGGCGGCTGCCAGCGGCACCGCCTGCTCCTCAATCTTGCGCGCAAGTTCCGGCTTGCTGTCGATGCAATCGAGGATCGGCACCTGGTCGCTGATCGAATAGCGATCCGCCAGCAGTTTCATGAAATCCGGCGAGCGGGCGCGTTCGTAGGTGCGGCGCAGGATGTCGCCCATCGACAGCCAGCGATCCCGTTCGATCGACAGCAGCTCGCACATCGCCTTGGCAATCTCGCCTTTGCCGCAGCTCGACGGGCCCGTCAGGATGATGACGCCCGAACCGGCGATCTCGACCTCCTTGAAGATCAGCCGGCGGCCGAGATCCAGTCCGCGGACGGGCTCGACCGTCGGGGTGTCGTCATCGCGTGCCATGGGAGCGCTACCTTTCACAACCGCACTTTGTGCGGAAACTAACTTGTAATTGCCGTCACCAGAAGCGCCAGGGCTTCCGACACGGTCGCTTGCCGAATCTCGGCCCGGTCGCCCGGAAAGATCTTGTGGGCGGTGAGGGTGGGCCGGCCGCGCCGGGCCACGCCGAAATGAACCAGGCCGACCGGCTTCCCGGCGCTGCCGCCGCCCGGGCCGGCGATACCCGTCACCGAGACGGCCAGATCGACGCGCGGCAGTCGGTCGAGCACGCCGTCCGCCATGGCGGACGCCACCGCATCGCTGACCGCGCCGACCGTCGCGAACAGTTCGGCCGTGACGCCGATCATCGCCGTCTTCGCTTCGTTCGAATAGGTCACGAAGCCGCCCTCGACGACGTCGGACGATCCTGCGATCGCGGTAAGCGCCCCGGCGATCAGGCCGCCGGTGCAGGATTCCGCCGTGCCGATCCTGAGTTTGTGGGCGCGGCTGAGCGCCAGCACCCGCTCGGCGGCGGCAAGGGTTTCGGCATCGATCATCTACAGCCCCACGACCCGGTCGATCAGCCAGAGGCCGAGACCCGAATAAACCGCCGCCAGCACGTCGTCGAGCATGACGCCGAGCCCGCCGTCGACCGAGCGGTCGGCCCAGCTCGCCGGAAACGGCTTGGTGATATCGGCCGCACGGAACAGCAGCAGACCCACCAGGTAAGCCGGGATGCTGAGCGGGCCACACGCGAGCGTCAACCATTGCCCGACCACTTCGTCGACGACGATGATCTGCGGGTCCTGGATGCCCGTGGCGCTGACCAGCCGGTCGGAGGCGATCCAGCCGGCGACGAACAGCAGCGAGGCGGCCAGGACCAGGCCCGCCGAACCGCCCCAATACTGGATCGCCCAGGCGAACGGCAGGGCCGCGACCGAGCCCCAGGTGCCGGGGGCCTTCGGTGCCAGACCGGCCCCGAACCAGGTGGCCAGCAGCCGTGCGGGAGCGAGAGAACCCATGCTTCGCCTGGACTCAGAGCGCGCCGGGGAAGGGCAGGCGGACCGTCGCGATTGCCTGCGCCGCGATGCCTTCGCCACGGCCGGTGAAGCCCAGCGTCTCGGTCGTCGTCGCCTTGACGCTGACCCGATCTTCGGACAGGCCCAGGATCTCGGCGATGCGGCTGGCCATGGCCGCCCGATGCGGGCCGATCTTCGGCCGCTCGCAGATCACCGTCACGTCGCAATGGGCGATCATGCCGCCCTTGGCCGCGACCAGGCTGGCCGCATGGGCCAGGAACTTGTCGGAGGCCGCACCGCGCCAGCGCTCGTCGGTCGGCGGGAAATGCTGGCCGATGTCGCCAGCGCCGATGGCACCCAGGATCGCGTCGGTCAGCGCATGCAGCCCGACGTCCGCGTCGGAATGACCCAACAGGGTCTTGTCGTGTGCGATGCGGATGCCGTTGATCCAGCAATGATCGCCCGGCACCAGCTGATGAACGTCGAAGCCCTGGCCGACGCGGACGTCGCCGAGCCGCGCCATGGCCAGCTGTTCGGCACGGGCGAGATCGTCGGCCGTCGTGATCTTGAAATTGTCTTCGTCGCCCATGACCAGCTCCACGTGATGGCCCGACCGTTCCGCGACGGCGGCATCGTCGGTCAGGTCGAGCCCGGCGGCGGCGCGATGCGCCGCCAGGATGTCTGCATAGCGGAACGCCTGGGGCGTCTGCGCGCGCCACAGATGGGTCCGGTCCACGGTATCCACGATCCGGCTGCCTTCGGCGCGCTTGACCGTGTCGCGCACCGGCACGGCGGCAATCGCTGCCACATGGCGGTCGAGGCTGGCGATCAACCGGTCGATGGCGCCGGTCGAGATCAGCGGGCGGGCCGCGTCATGGATCAGCACCCGGTCGGGTGCCGCCGACGCGATCGCCTCGAGGCCGTTGCGCACCGAATCCTGCCGCGTGGCACCGCCGGAGACGGGCTCGGCAAGTGCCAGGCCGGTGGTTGCCGCATCGTAGAGCGCCCGGTCGTCGGGATGGATCACCACCCGCACGCCGGCGACGGCCGGATGATCGAGAAACGCCGCCAGGGTCCGGCGCAGCACCGGCTGTCCCGCCAGCACGCAATATTGCTTGGGCAACGGTCCGCCGAAACGGGCGCCGCGCCCGGCCGCCACGATCAGGACATGGACGGAAGGGAAAGGATCGCTCATGGCGCGGGACACTATCCCGTCCGCGCCACGCGGGACAAGCCATACGGGCGCTTCGGCGCCCCGCGCCGCGCGCCGGCCTCAAGACGGCGGAGCTGCCATTTGGAGGCGGCGCTTTTATTTGTCTACAAACGCATTATTTTCCAGCACTTCGCCGGCACCGATACGCCTGTTTTTCGAGCAAATCGATCTGTCATATTGCAGTTGCGAGAAAACGCCGCTATCTTGCCTAGGCTTTGAGCAAATCGATTGGCATGCGCAGCAAATGAGCATCACTATCGGCCCCATTACGCTTCAGGATCCGGTGATCCTGGCCCCCATGTCGGGCGTTACCGACATGCCGTTCCGCCGTCTGGTCAAGCGCCACGGCGCAGGCCTGGTCGTGTCCGAGATGATCGCCAGCCAGGCGATGATCCGCCAGACGCGCCAGACCATGAAGATGGTCGAGAAGTCGCCCGAGGAATTTCCGATGTCGGTGCAGATCGCCGGCTGCGAGCCAGCGGTGATGGCCGAAGCGGCCCGGCTCAACGCGGACCTGGGTGCGCAGATCATCGACATCAATTTCGGCTGTCCGGTGAAGAAGGTGGTAAACGGCCATGCGGGCTCGTCGCTGATGCGCGACGAAGTTGCCGCCGCCCGGATCCTGGAGGCGACGGTCAAGGCAGTCTCCCTGCCGGTCACGCTCAAGATGCGCATGGGCTGGGACCACGCCAACCTCAACGCGCCGCGCCTCGCCAAAATCGCCCAGGAATGCGGCATCAAAATGGTGACGATCCATGGCCGCACCCGGCAGCAATTCTATACCGGCACCGCCGACTGGGCGTTCATCCGCCAGGTCAAGGACGCCGTGTCGATCCCGGTCATCGCCAATGGCGACATCGTGACCCTCGACGACGCGCGTGCGGCACTCGACCAGTCCGGCGCAGATGGCGTGATGGTCGGCCGCGGCTGCTATGGCCGGCCCTGGTTCATCAGCCAGGTCGCCGAATTCCTACGGTCGGGCCGGCGGATCGCCGATCCGACGCTCGCCGATCAGCTCACGGCCCTGCTGACTCATTTCGACGACATGTTGATCCATTATGGACGGGAGACCGGAGTCCGCATGGCCCGCAAGCACGTTGCCTGGTACTCGAAGGGACTGCCGGCCTCGGCGGAGTTCCGCGCCGGCCTCAATCAGATGGATGATGCCGCCGCGGTGCGCGAGCAGATCCTGCGCTTCTACGATCCGCTGCTCGAACGCCACGCCGCATGATTGCTTCATCGTCGGGCCTGAGGCCGGTCGAAGCGGCGCTGGTTCCGATCGATCCGGACGCCGTGCTGGGGGCCTTGGCCACGCCGGTCATCGTGGTCGACGACGGCGATCACATCCGCCTGGTCAATCCGGCCGCCGAGCAGTTCTTCGATGCGGGCGCTTCGGTGCTGGCGGGCGTGCTGCTGGCCGATCTGGTGCCGGCCGACAGCCCGATCTTCGCGCTGGTCGAGCAGGCGCGCCTATCCGATGGCACCGTGTCGGAATTCGGCATGCACCTGGAAACGCCGCGGCTGGGTCAACGCCTGGTCTCGATCTCCGTCGCTCCGCTGGTCGAGCGGCCGGGCCATGTAGTGCTGTCGTTCCACGAACTGTCGCTTGCCCAGAAGATCGACCGGCAGCTGACCCACCGCCACGCGGCGCGCTCGGTCACCGGCATGGCGGCGATCCTGGCACATGAGGTCAAGAACCCGCTGTCCGGCATTCGCGGTGCGGCCCAATTGCTGGAGCAGACGGCGAACGAGGCGGACCAGGAACTGACGCGCCTGATCTGCGACGAAGCCGACCGGATCGTGGCATTGGTCGACCGGATGGACGTGTTCTCCGATCCGCATCCGTTCGAGCAGGACGCGGTGAACATTCACGAGGTGCTGGAGCGGGTCCGCAAGATCGCCCAGAACGGCTTCGGCAAGCACGTTCGCTTCATCGAGGAGTACGACCCGTCCCTGCCGCCGGTCCGCGGCAATCGCGACCGCCTGGTGCAGGTTTTCCTCAATCTGATCAAGAATGCGGCAGAAGCGGCCCCTGAGGAGGGCGGCGAGATCACGCTGACCACCGCTTATCAACATGGCATCAGGCTTGCGGTACCGGGCAGCGACAGCCGCGTGCATCTGCCGCTGGTCGTGTCGGTTCAGGACAATGGCGCCGGTATCCCGGAAGACCTGCAAGCCCATCTGTTCGATCCGTTCGTGACCACCAAGCGCAATGGCACGGGGCTGGGCCTCGCATTGGTCGCCAAGATCATCGGCGATCACGGCGGGGTCATCGAATTCGACAGCCAGCCGCGCCGCACCGTGTTCCGCGCGCTGCTGCCGATGGCCACCAGGGACGGAGCCGCCGCATGACGAGTTCAACCATCCTCGTCGCCGATGACGACCGTGCGATCCGCACGGTGCTGAACCAGGCGCTGGGGCGTCTGGGGCACGACGTCCGGACGACGGGGAATGCCGCCCAGCTATGGCGCTGGGTTGCCGACGGCGAGGGCGACCTGGTCATCACCGACGTGGTGATGCCCGACGAGAACGGCCTCGACCTGCTGCCGCGCATCAAGAAGATGCGGCCCGACCTGCGCGTCATCGTGATGAGCGCCCAGAACACGCTGATGACCGCGGTCAAGGCGACGGAACGCGGCGCCTTCGAATACCTGCCGAAGCCGTTCGACCTGCGCGAGCTGATGAACGTGGTCGAGCGCGCCCTGTCGGCGCCGAGCACGGCGATGCCCCATGTCGCCGACGGCCATGATCCCGACGAGCAATTGCCGCTCATCGGCCGGTCCCAGGCGATGCAGGAAATCTACCGGGTACTCGCCCGCCTGATGGGTACCGACCTCACGGTCATGATCAACGGCGAGAGCGGCACCGGCAAGGAACTGGTCGCCCGTGCGCTCCACGACTATGGCAAGCGCCGGAACGGCAATTTCGTCGCGGTCAACATGGCGGCGATCCCGCGCGAGTTGATCGAGTCGGAGCTGTTCGGCCATGAAAAGGGCGCCTTCACCGGCGCCGTGTCGCGCAGCCAGGGCCGGTTCGAGCAGGCCCAGGGCGGCACCCTGTTCCTGGACGAGATCGGCGACATGCCGATCGAGGCGCAGACCCGCCTGCTGCGCGTGCTGCAGGAAGGCGAGTACACCACGGTCGGCGGCCGCACTTCGGTCCGCACCAATGTCCGCATCGTTGCCGCGACCCACCGCGACCTGAAGCAGTTGATCCGCCAGGGCCTGTTCCGCGAGGACCTATTCTATCGCCTCAACGTCGTGCCGATCCGCCTGCCGCCGTTGCGCGAGCGCAGCGAGGACATTCCGGCGCTGACCCGGCACTTCTTCGGCATCGCGTCGAGCGAGGGCCTGCCGCTGAAGAGCCTGACCGGCGAAGCCATGGAACGGCTCAAGGAATATCGCTGGCCGGGCAATATCCGCGAGCTCGAGAACCTGGTCCGGCGCATCGCGGCGCTCTACGCCCAGGAGGTCATCGACCTCAACGTCATCGAGCAGGAACTGGCCGAGACGACGCCGGCGGCGGCGACCAGCGAGATCCCCGCCAATGAAGGCATGGGGCAGGCGGTCGAACGCCACCTGCGGGAATATTTCGCCGCGCACAAGGACGCGCTGCCGGCCGGCGGCCTCTACGACCGGGTGCTGCGCGAGGTCGAACGGCCGCTGATCCTGCTGACCCTGGCAGCAACCCGCGGCAACCAGATCAAGGCCGCGCAATTGCTGGGTCTCAATCGCAATACTTTGCGTAAAAAAATCCGCGAGTTGGACATCCAGGTGATCCGCGGCCTAAAATAGCCGATGCACCGTGGGCGGGAATGTGCCGGCCTGCGGAATGGCGATCGGCCGCTCGTCCTCGGAGCACTGATCGATTGTCGGTGGCGCGAACAGGTCGGCGCCGCCGGGTTACGAGATGAACACGGAAAAGCCGATAGCCAGGTCCCGCCTTCACCGCTTCATCGCCCGCTGGGCAACCCGTGCCGCACTGGGCCGCACGGCGACGCTGGTGTTGGCCGTGCTGGCGATGGGCTCGGTCATCGCGACTTACGTCACCTTTACCGGCGCGCCGCCGTTCGGGCCGGACCATGGCAGCATGCTGCTGCTGCTCAACCTCAACCTCGTCCTGCTGCTGATCTTCGGCGCGATCGTCGCGAAGCGGCTGGTCGAGGTCTGGACCCAGCGGCGTCGGGGTCTGGCCGGTTCGCGCCTGCATATCAGGCTGGTCGTGCTGTTCAGCACCGTCGCCGTGGCGCCCACGATCATCGTGGCGATCTTCTCGTATCTGTTCCTCAGCTTCGGCATGGAATCCTGGTTCAGCGACAAGGTGCGGACCGCAATCGAGGAGTCCCGCGCGGTCGCCCAGGCCTATCTTGAAGAGCATCAGCAGAATATCCGGGCCGATGCGCTCGAGGTCGCGGCCGACATCAACCGCAACGCCTTCAGCTTCGCCCATAATCCCAAGGCGCTGGGCGCCTTCATCGATGACGAGGTCCGGCTGCGCGGCCTGACCGAGGGCCTGGTCTATTCGGCCCAGACCGGCACGATTCTGGGTCAATCCGCCTTCAGCGCCGCCCTGTCCCTGGAGAAGCCGCCGTCCTGGGCGTTGAACAAGGCCATGACCGGCGAGGTCGCGATCCTGAACAGCGAGGCCGAGGATCGCGTGCGCGCCCTGGTCGAGCTGGAGGCGATACCGAACGCGATGCTCTATGTCGGGCGGCCGGTGGATACGCGCGTCCTCAATCACCTGATCGCGACCAATGCCGCCGCCACCCAGTATGAGCGGCTCGAGGGCGAGCGGTCGGGCTATCAGATCAAATTCATCCTGGTGTTCGGCGCCGCCGCCCTGCTGCTGCTGCTGGCCGCGGTCTGGTTCGGCGTCAATTCGGCCAGCCAGATCTCCCGACGCATCACCGGCCTGGTGGTGGCCGCCGAGAAAGTGGGTGGCGGCGATCTGTCGGCCCGCACCGCCGAACTGGACGAGAACGACGAATTCGGCAGCCTCAGCCGCGCGTTCAACCTGATGACCCAACAACTGGAGACCCAGCAGACCGACCTGGTCGAGGCCAATCATCAGCTGGACCTGCGCCGCCGCTTCACCGAGACCGTGCTGTCCGGCGTTTCGGCCGGCGTCATCGGGCTGGACGAGCGCGGGCTGGTCAACCTGCCCAACAAATCGGCCTCGCAACTGCTGGGCAGCGATCTCGACGCGGTGCATGGCCAGCCGCTCGCCGAGATCGTGCCGGAGATGGAGCCGCTGATCGTGGCCGCGATGGATCGGCCGGACCGGCTGATCGAGGGACAGATCCGCCTGCTGGTCGGTGCCAGGGCCATGGTCCTGCTGGTGCGGATCGCGAGCGAACAGGGGCAGGGGGCGACGCCGGGCTATGTCGTGACGTTCGACGACATCACCGAACTGCTGTCGGCCCAGCGCAAAGCCGCCTGGGCCGACGTCGCCCGCCGCATCGCCCACGAGATGAAGAACCCGCTGACACCGATCCAGCTGTCGGCCGAGCGGCTGAAGAAGAAATATCTGGCCGAGATCAAGAGCGATCCGGACACGTTCGTGCTGTGCACCGACACGATCATCCGGCAGGTCGGCGACATCGGCCGCATGGTCGACGAATTCTCGTCCTTCGCGCGCATGCCGGCGCCATTGATGCGGCGCGAGAACCTGCTGGAGCTGACCCGCCAGGGCGTATTCCTGCAGCGCACCGCCCATCCGGAGATCGAATTCGACGTCGATTTGCCGACCCGGCCGGTCGAGGTCAGTTGCGATTCGCGACAGATCAGCCAGGCGCTGACCAATCTGCTGCAGAACGGCATCGACTCGATCCACGCCCGTCAGGTCGCCGACGCCGCGGCGGGCCGCCCGCCCGTGCCAGGCCGCATCCGTGTCCGCCTGCTGATCGAGACCGTGCGAACGGTCCTGGCGGTCGAGGACAACGGCAAGGGCCTGCCGAAGGATGGTCGCGAGAATTTGACCGAGCCTTATGTGACGACTCGCGCCAAGGGAACCGGTCTTGGGCTTGCCATTGTGAAGAAGATCATGGAAGACCACGCAGGCGAATTGATATTGGACGATGGGTCGATCGGCGGGGCTGGCGTCAGCCTGGCGTTCCCGGGCGGCACGGCGGATCAGTCGCCGCACCGGGCCGGCACCGCGTCGGCCCCGATAAACCAGACGGAAGTGGTCGTTCATGGCGCATGACATCCTGATCGTCGACGATGAGGCCGACATCCGGATGCTGCTCGCCGGCATCCTGCAGGACGAAGGTTACCAGACGCGCGAGGCCGCCGACTCCAAGGAGGCGCTGGCACGGATCCGGGCGCGGCAGCCGAGCCTGGTCATCCTCGACATCTGGCTGCAGGGCAGCGAACTCGACGGCATCGAAATCCTGAAGATCATCCGGCGCGAGGCGCCCCAGCTGCCCGTGCTGATGATCTCCGGCCATGGCACCATCGAGACCGCGGTCGCGGCCATCAAGATCGGCGCCTATGATTTCGTCGAGAAGCCGTTCAAGTCCGACCGCCTGCTGCTGCTGGTCGAGCGCGCGATCGACGCGGCACGCCTGAAACGCGACTATGAGGAGCTGAAGCTGCGCTCCGGCGCCGACGTGGAACTGGTCGGGGCGTCGAGCGCCATGAACCATCTGCGCCAGGCGATCGAGAAGGTGGCGCCGACCGGCAGCCGCGTGCTGATCAGCGGGCCGGCCGGTTCCGGCAAGGAAGTGGCGGCCAAGCTGCTGCATTCCAGCTCTCGCCGTAGCAAGGGGCCGTTCGTCGTGCTGAATTGCGCGACCATGCGGCCGGACCGGCTGGAGGTCGAGCTGTTTGGCACCGAGCCGGGGGCCGAGGGGCCGGACAGCCCGCGCAAGATCGGCACCTTCGAGCAGGCCCATGGCGGCACTCTCGTGCTCGACGAGGTGGCCGACATGCCGCTCGAAACCCAGGGCAAGATCGTGCGTGTGCTGCAGGAGCAGGTGTTCGAGCGGGTCGGCGGCAACAACCGGGTCGAGGTCGACGTGCGCGTGGTCGCCTCGTCGAACCGGGACCTGCCGGCCGAGATCCTGGCCGGCCGGTTCCGCGAGGACCTGTTCTATCGCCTGTCGGTCGTGCCGATCAAAGTGCCGTCGCTGCGCGAGCGGCGCGACGACATTCCCCAGCTGACCCGCTATTTCATGGCGCGCTCGGCACAGAACGCCGGCGTGGGCGCCCGCGAGCTGGGCGAAGACGCCATGGCGGCGCTCCAGGCCTATGAGTGGCCCGGCAACGTGCGCCAGTTGAAGAACGTCGTCGACTGGCTGCTGATCATGGCGCCGGGCGAAGCCAAGGATCCGATCCGCGCCGACATGCTGCCGGCCGAAATCGGCTCGATCGTGCCGACCGTGCTGAAATGGGAGAAAGGCGGCGAGATCATGAGCCTGCCGCTGCGCGACGCACGCGAGGTATTCGAGCGCGAATACCTTCTGGCCCAGGTCACGCGCTTTGGCGGCAACATCTCGCGCACCGCCGCCTTCATCGGCATGGAACGCTCGGCGCTGCATCGCAAGCTGAAGTCCTTGGGCGTGCTGAACGGCGACCGCGCGATGAAGGTCACGCCGTAGGTTTCCACGTCGTTTCCGCGCAAGCGGGAGTGACGAGGAGTCGTTTTGGAAATGCCCGGCGTTTCAGATGGTTGCGGTTGCACAGGGCGCGCTTCACGGGAACCGCCGCCACCCGCATAATGGGGGCCACGATCTCGGTTCGGGGGTTCCCAATGTCGCGCTTTTCCTATGTGAATGGCCGCTTCGTCCGTCACGGCATCGCCAGCGTCCATATCGAGGACCGCGGCTACCAATTCGCCGACGGTGTCTATGAGGTCATAGCACTCGCGGGCGGGCGTTTCGTCGACCTGGATCTGCATCTGACCCGGCTCGACCGGTCGCTGGGCGAGTTGCGCATCGCGCGGCCGATGAGCGACCGGGCCTTGACCATGGTGCTGAGCAATCTGGCCAAGCGTAACGGTATCCGCGATGGCAGCGTCTATCTTCAGGTCACGCGCGGCGTGGCGCCCCGCGACTTCGCCTTTCCGGTCGATGCGGTGCCGCAGGTCGTCGCCACCGCCCGGCGTTTCAAGCCGGTCGATCCCAAGGCGCTGGCCGATGGCGTCAAGGCGATCACGATTCCCGACCTGCGGTGGGCGCGCTGCGACATCAAGTCGGTGGCCCTGCTGCCGGCCGCCATGGGTAAGCAGGCCGCGCGCGAGGCTGGTGCCTACGAGGCCTGGCAATATGACCGAGACGGCTTCGTGACCGAGGGCACGTCGAGCAACGCCTGGATCGTGACCAACGAGGGCGAGCTCATCACCCGACCGCCGACCAATGCGATCTTGAACGGCATCACGCGCCAGGTGATGATCGAGCTGGCCAAGGATGCCGGCCTGCGGTTCGTCGAGCGCGCCTTCACGGTCGACGAGGCCCACGCCGCGCGTGAGGCTTTCGTCACCAGCTCGACCTCGTTCGTGATGCCGATCACCCAGCTCGACGACGCCACGATCGGCAATGGCAAGCCCGGCTCGTTCTCCGTGCGACTGCGCGAGACCTACCTGGCGCGCATGGCCGAGATCGCCGGCGCCCGGGCATGAGCCTCGCCCGGCCGCGCGCGCTGGTCTTCGACTGGGATAACACGCTGGTCGACAGCTGGGGCACCATCCACGCGGCACTCAACACCATGTTCGCCCGGATGGGGCACGAGCCCTGGACCCTGGATGAGACCCAACTCAAGGTCCGCAAGTCCCTGCGCGACGCGTTCCCGGCCATGTTCGGCGACCGCTGGGAGGAGGCACGCGACCTGTATCTCCAGGCATTCGAGGCCCTGCACATCGAGCGCCTGTCGCCGCTGCCCGACGCCGAGGTGCTGGTCCAGGCGATCGTGGCGCGGGGGCATTACCTGGCCCTGGTGTCGAACAAGACCGGGCGCCTCCTGCGGGACGAGGTCGCGGCGCTCGGCTGGGGCCATTATTTCGCCAAGGTGATCGGCGCCGGGGATGCGGTGCGCGACAAGCCGGACCGGGCACCGGTCGACCTGGCGCTCGACGGTAGCGGTATCGCGGCCGGACCGGCCGTCTGGTTCGTCGGCGACACCGGGATCGACATGGCTTGCGCGCTGAACGCCGGCTGCGTCCCGATCCTGGTCCATGGTCCCGAGGGCGGCCTGCTGCGCGACGAGGAGTTCGCCGACGCGACGCCGGCGCGTCATTTCAGAGATTGCATGGCGCTCGCGCGCGAGATTTCGCAGTAGCGAACTTGCAACGGACGGGTCGGATGTACAAATCCTTCTGGTGACGGAGGCTGCCGACCCTGATCGCTGGGTCCGGATCGTGCAGGAACTTTTTTGTCGGGACCCATCGTTGGGAACCCGTAAGGCCTGGGCTTCCTTCGGGAGGCTCCAACAACTTGTAAGAAGGGATTACCCCATGTCCGAAAAGTCACAGAACGTGCAGGACGTCTTCCTCAACTTCGTCCGGAAGAACAAGACGCCGGTCACCGTCTTCCTGGTGAATGGCGTCAAGCTCCAGGGCATCATCACCTGGTTCGACAATTTCTGCGTCCTGCTGCGCCGCGACGCCCATTCGCAGCTCGTCTACAAGCATGCGATCTCGACCGTGATGCCGGCGGCGCCGGTGCAATTGTTTGATGGCGACAAGGATGGTGAGGCCTGAGCGGCGCGATCCCCATGGGGTATGAAACCGAGGCCGGTGGCGCGTCCACCGGCCGCGCACTCGTCGTCTATCCGCATCTGAAGGCGCCGCCGTCAGAGCGCGTCGGCGCCGTTCGCGCACCGGAAGGTCGGCTGGCCGAAGCGATCGGCCTGGCAGAGGCGATCCAGCTCGACGTCGTCCATGCCGAGATCGTGAACCTGAACCAGCCGCGCCCGGCCACGCTCATCGGCAAAGGCGGCGTCGAACGTCTGCACGAACTGATCGAGGAAATGGAAATCGGCATCGTCGTGGTCGATGCCGCGGTCAGCCCGGTCCAGCAGCGCAATCTGGAACAGGCCTGGCAGTGCAAGGTCATCGACCGTACCGGCCTGATCCTCGAGATCTTCGGTGCCCGCGCGCGCACCCATGAAGGCCGCCTGCAGGTCGAGCTGGCGGCGCTGACCTATCAGCGCTCGCGCCTGGTGCGGTCCTGGACCCATCTGGAGCGCCAGCGCGGCGGCTTCGGCTTCCTGGGCGGCCCCGGCGAAAGCCAGCTCGAGCTCGATCGTCGCCTGATCGACGACCGGATCATCAAGCTGAAGCGCGAACTGGCCGACGTGAAGCGCACCCGTACGCTCCACCGCCAGGCGCGGCGCCGGGTGCCCTATCCGATCGTGGCGCTGGTCGGCTATACCAACGCCGGCAAATCCACCCTGTTCAACCGGCTGACCAAGGCCGAGGTCTTCGCCAAGGATCTGCTATTCGCCACGCTCGATCCGACGCTCCGGACCCTGAAGCTGCCGTCGGGCCGCAAGGCGATCCTGTCCGACACGGTGGGTTTCATCTCCGAACTGCCGACCCATCTGGTCGCCGCCTTCCGCGCCACGCTCGAAGAGGTGCAAGAAGCCGACGTGGTCGTCCATGTACGAGACGTCGCCCATCCGGACACCGAGGCGCAGCGCGAAGACGTGCACGGCGTGCTGAAGGACCTGGGCCTGGCGGACGCGGTCGAGCATGGCCTGGTCGAGGCGCTCAACAAGATCGATCTGCTGGATGAGGAGGCTCGCGGCGCCGTCGTCAATCAGGCGAGCCGCGATCATGATGCGGTGGCGATCTCGGCCGTGACGGGAGAGGGTTGCGAGGCACTGCTGCAACTGCTCGACACGCGGCTGGTCGACGGCATCCGCGCCGTGCCGCTCGACGTCGATCTGGTGGACGGCGCCGGCATCGCCTGGCTCTATCGGCACGGCGAGGTGCTGGAGCGGCGCGACGACGACGTGGTGGCCCACCTCGTCGTCAACATCAACCAGGCCGATCTCGACCGGTTCGCCGCCCGCGACCGTTGAGCCTTGCTCCGCCAACCCGACGAAAGGTTCGCCCGCATGCTGCCTGACACGACCCGGGTCTCGACCCTGCTGCGCGAGACGGCGGCCGCGGTGATCCTGCCGCGCTTCCAGCATCTGGAGGCGGGGGACATCCAGGCGAAATCGCCGGGCGATCTTGTCACCATCGCCGACATCGAGACGGAGCAGCGCTTGACGCCGCTGCTGCGCGATCTGGTGCCGGGATCGCTGGTGGTAGGTGAAGAAGCGGTCGCGAAGGATCCGTCAGTGCTGGCCCATGTGGCCGGCGACACGCCGGTCTGGATCATCGATCCGATCGACGGGACCGCCAATTTCGCGGCCGGCATTCCGCTGTTTGCCGTGATGGTCTCGTTCGTCAAAGTGGGCGAGGTCGTACAGTCCTGGATCCTCGACCCGGTAAAGGATCAGATGGCGGTCGCCGGCCGGGGCGAGGGTGCCTGGCTCGACGGGCAGCGCCTGCGCGTCGCTCCGTCGGTGACGCCGGACCATATGAGCGGCTCGCTGGCACTGCGCTTCGGCAATCGCCAACTGGTGCGCAAGATCGCCGGCCGATCCAATCTGGTCGGCTCGGTCTTCAGTTTCCGTTGCGCCGGCCAGGAATATCTGGCGCTGGCCAGCGGGCGGGCGCATTTCGCGCTCTATCACCGGCTGCTGCCGTGGGATCATGCCGCGGGCTGGCTGCTGCATCGCGAGGCTGGCGGCTATTCCCGCCGGCTCGACCGCTCGGCCTATACGCCGCGCACCCATGACGGCGGCCTGCTGCTGACACCCGACGAAGGCAGCTGGAACGCTTTGCATGAAGTGCTGATCGGCGGCGACGAACAAGTTTGACCAGATAGGGGGAGGGACGATGAAGACCGCATTCCTGGGGCTCGGCGTCATGGGTTATCCGATGGCCGGCCATCTGAAGCGCGCCGGTCACGACGTGACCGTCTATAACCGAACCCCGGCCAAGGCCGCTGCCTGGGTCGCGGAATATGGCGGTGCCTCCGCGGCCACGCCGGCCGAAGCCGCCAAGGGTGCCGACATCGTGTTCGTCTGCGTCGGCAACGACAATGACTTGCGCGAGGTCGTGGCCGGTCCCGATGGGGCCTTCGCCGGCATGGCCAAGGGCGCCATCCTGGCCGACCACACCACGGCTTCGGCCGACATCGCCCGCGAGCTGGGCGGCCTCGCCGCGGAAAAAGGCCTTGGGTTCCTCGACGCCCCCGTCTCCGGCGGCCAGGCCGGCGCCGTCAACGGCAAGCTGACCGTGATGGTCGGCGGCACCGACGGCGATTTCGCCAAGGCCCAGCCGGTCATGGCGCATTACGGGCGCGCCGTCACCCTGATGGGGCCGGTCGGCTCCGGCCAGCTGACCAAGATGGTCAATCAGATCTGTATCGCGGGCCTGGTCCAGGCGCTCTCGGAAGGCCTCAATTTCGCCAAGTGCGCCGGGCTCGATCCGAACAAGGTGGTCGAGGTCATCTCGAAGGGCGCCGCCCAGTCCTGGCAGATGGAAAACCGCGTGGCCACCATGGCCGAGAACAAGTTCGAGTTCGGTTTCGCGGTCGATTGGATGCGTAAGGACCTGGCGATCTGCCTGGAAGAAGCCAAGCGCAACAAGGCGGCCCTGCCGGTCACCTCGCTGGTCGACCAGTTCTACGGTCGCATCCAGGCCCGTGGCGGCAATCGCTGGGACACCTCAAGCCTGATCGACCTGCTCGCCCGCCCCTGAAGGCTGGGCGATGCGCATCCTGGCTCTGTCGGGTAGCCTGCGGGCGGTGTCGTCGAATACGGCACTGCTCGAGGCCGTCCGGCTGCTCGCCCCCGGTATCGAGGTCCGGGTCTACCGGGGGCTGGGCGACCTGCCGCATTTCAATCCGGATCTCGACGGCGACCCGGCCTTGCCGCCGGTCGCCGCCTTCCGCGCGGCGCTGCAGGCCGCCGATGGGGTGCTGGTCAGCTGCCCGGAATATGCCCATGGCGTGCCGGGCATGTTCAAGAACGCGCTCGACTGGGTCGTCGCCAGCGGCGAATTCGTGGACAAGCCGGTGGCGCTGCTCAACGCCTCGCCTCGCGCGACCCATGCCCAGGCCGCCCTCACCGAAATCCTGACCGTCATGACGGCGCGCCTCGTCCCGGCCGCATCGATCGACGTGCCGTTGCTCGGTCGCGCCTGGGACCCGGCGCAGATCGCCGAAGACCCCGAATTGGCACCCCGCCTGCAGACCATGCTGGCGGATTTCGCGGAAGCAGTTGCGTGCGCCTGACGCTGACCCTGCCGCGCCTCGAACTGGGCGCCGGTTACGTCGCGGCGTTGGAGGAAGGTTTCCAGTTCGGCGACGGCCGGACGAGGAGTGCGCTGGAAATCGTCGCGATCGAGGCCGCCATGGTGCCTTATTTGACGACACTCAATATCCAGGGCGGAACCGTCGCCCTGCCGGACGGCAAGCTCGTCGAGCGCATGCCGCACAGTCATCTATGGCTGACCGACGGTGCGGACTTCCTCGGCGTCTTCAACATCCGCTATCGCCTGAACGCGCGACTGCGACAGCGCGGCGGACACATCGGCTACGCCATCCGGCCGGGGCGGCAAGGGCAGGGGTTGGCCACGGCAGGGCTGGGCCTCGCCATGGCCCATACCCATGCTGCCGGGATCGGCCGGGTGCTCGTCACCTGCGCCGACATGAATGCGGCGTCGGCACGCGTGATCGAGCGCAACGGCGGCCTGTTGGAAGAGATCCTGCCCGATCCCGAGACCGGCGCGCTGTTCCGACGCTATTGGATCGAGGGCCAGGGCTTCGCCGCGTCGCCCGTCCTCAGAAGCTGATGCTGGTCGACAACAGCGCCGTCCGACCAGCGCCGACCTCTCCGACCAATTGGCCGCGTACGATGTGCCATCGTGCCGAGAGAGGGGCGAACCGGATCGATATGGGACTCAAATGGTTCATGAATCTTTCACGGACGGAACTGCGAGTTCGGTCGACATGACTGGAGCAACGGACCCGCGGGACTCTATCGTCGCGATTTTTCGCGCTTTCTTGCGGCTCGGCTTCACCAGCTTCGGCGGTCCGGTCGCGCACCTCGCCTATTTTCGAGCCGAGTTCGTCGGCCGCCGTCGCTGGCTCGACGAAGAGACTTACGCGGACATCGTGGCGCTTTGCCAATTCCTACCGGGTCCCGCGAGCAGCCAGGTCGGCGTCAGCCTCGGCATCATGCGCGGCGGCCTATCCGGCGGATTGGCGGCCTGGTGCGGCTTTACGCTGCCGTCCGCCATCGCGCTAATCCTGTTCGCTTATGGCGTCGCCGAATTCGGCGACCTCGAACATGCGGCCTGGCTGCACGGGCTCAAGATCGTCGCGGTCGCGGTCGTGGCCCAGGCCGTCTGGGCCATGGCACGAAATCTTTGTCCCGATCGACTTCGGGCGACGCTGGCGGTGGGTGCGGCGTTGCTCACGCTGACGATCCCGACCGAGCTTGGGCAACTCGGGTCGATCGGCATCGGGGCCTGCGTTGGCTGGCTGTTCATTCACGAGCCGGTGAAGCCCATAGACGCCCGGCTGGGCTTTACCCCCGGCCGTAGCGTGGCAATCGCCTCGCTCGTCGTGTTTGCCGTTCTTCTGGTTGCTCTGCCGTTCCTGGCCGAAACTTCCGGCAGCCACACCATCGAGCTGATTTCGCGGTTCTATCGCTCCGGGTCGCTCGTGTTTGGCGGCGGCCACGTCGTGCTGCCGCTGTTGCAGCAGTCCGTCGTGCCGCCTGGTTGGATCGGCAACGACGGCTTCCTCGCGGGCTATGGTGCGGCTCAGGCGGTCCCGGGCCCCCTGTTTACCTTTTCGGCCTATCTCGGCGCCGCGCTGGGGCCAAAGCCGAACGGCTGGCTCGGCGGGTTCGTCTGCCTGCTGGCAATCTACCTGCCATCGTTCCTGCTGCTGATCGGCGTGTTGCCGTTCTGGGACGGGCTTCGCAAGCGGGTGGCTGTCCAGGCTGCTTTGAGGGGCGTGAACGCGGCAGTCGTCGGGCTGCTGCTGGCTGCTCTCTACACACCCGTCTGGACGAGCGGCATTCAATCATCGACCGACTTCGGCATCTGCATTGCGGCATTCCTGCTGCTGGTCTTCTGGCGGACCCCGCCATGGCTCGTCGTTGTCCTTGGGGCGATTGTGGCGTCGACAATGGCGGCGTAAATGGCTGCCGTGTTCTCGCTTCGGTACGGTCGGGGGCGCGGCGGCAATTTTTCTGGCTTCTGGGCAGAAGGACGTCACAAATCCATCAAGCGTATTTGCTAGAGCGCTCGTCGCTGCGCCCCATTTCTCTTCATGAACCGAGCCTGCCTTCTTTCAGCACAGAAAGGTGCTTGGAAATCGATGGCAGCGCCATATCGAAGTCCGCACAGATCTCGCCTGAGGAAAATATCTAATTTCAAGAAAATCCAGGCTTGAGGCTTATCGTACGGCCTTTCTCTAACCGGTCCCCTCTTCGGCCTTGACCCGGTTCCACAGCGCGTCGAGTGCGTCGAGCGGCTGCCCGTCGAGCGTTTCGCCGGCCGCGGCCGCGAGCGCTTCCATGCCGTGGAAGCGCCGTTCGAACTTGGCGGTGGCCCGCCGCAGCGCGCCTTCGGCATCGAGGTCCAGCCGCCGCGCGAGGTTGGCGAGCGCGAAGAACAGGTCGCCCAACTCGTCCTCAATGCGATCGATACCGCCGCCGCTCTCGAGTTCGGCCCGCAACTCGCCGATTTCCTCCTCGATCTTGTCGAGGATCGGCGCAGGTTCGGCCCAGTCGAATCCGACACGAGCCGCCCGGTTCTGGATCTTGACCGCGCGGGTGAGGGCGGGCAGGCCGGCGATGACGCCGTCGAGCGCGCTGGCACGGGCCTCGCCCTTGGCCTGGCTCGCCCGTTCGGCCGCCTTGAGGGTTTCCCAATTGACCGTCTGGTCCGCGGCGCTGGCCACGGTTTTCGCGTCGCCGAAGACATGCGGATGCCGGCGGATCATCTTTTCCGATACGGCGTCGGCGATGTCCACGAAGCCGAATAGGCCTTGCTCCTCGGCCATCCGGCCGTGGAACACGACCTGGAACAGCAGGTCGCCCAGTTCGTCCTTGAGTGCCGGCATGTCGCGCTTTTCGATCGCGTCGGCCACCTCGTAGGCCTCCTCGATCGTATAGGGCGCGATGGTCGCGAAATCCTGTTCGAGATCCCACGGGCAGCCCCCCTCTCTCGAGCGGAGCTGCGCCATGATCGCGAGCAGGCGGTCGATGCCCTTTCCGGACGGCGGCGGTGTCGGCATCGATCCCCTGGGCAGGCTAGATCCGGCTGATCGTCGGATCGTTGAAGAAGCGCCGGTATTCTGCCAGCGCCACGTCGCGGTCGAAAGCATTCTCGCTCTTGCCGATGACCACGGTGGCGACCGCATTGCCGATGATGTTGGTGATGGCACGCGCCTCGGACATGAAGCGATCGACGCCCAGCAACAGGGCCAAGCCCTCGATCGGTACGATCTGCGTCGCCTGCAGCGTAGCCGCGAGCGTGATGAAGCCGGAGCCGGTGACGCCGGCCGCCCCCTTGGACGTCACCATCAGCACGCTCAGGATGCCGATCTGCTGCACGATGGACAGCTCGATGCCATAGGCCTGGGCGATGAAGATCGTCGCCATCGACATGTAGATCGAGGTGCCGTCGAGATTGAAGGAATAGCCGGTCGGCACGACCAGGCCCACGACGGGGCGCGCCACGCCGAAGCGCTCCATCTTGTCGATCAGCCGGGGCAGGGCCGTCTCCGACGAGGACGTGCCCAGCACGATCAGCAGTTCTTCGGTGATGTAGCGCAGGAAGCGGAAGATGTTGAAGCCGGACAGCTTGGCGATCAGCCCCAATCCCAGCACCACGAACGCCGCCATGGTCAGGTAGACGCACGCCATCAGTTCGCCGAGGTTGACCAGCACGCCGACGCCGTTGACGCCGATGGTGAAGGCCATGGCGCCGAGCGCGCCCAGCGGTGCCACATACATGACGATGCCGATGATGCCGAAGAACACGTGGCTGACTTTTTCCAGCAGCTCTTCGATCGGCTTGGCATGCTCGCCCAGGCGGGTGAGGGCAGCGCCGAACAGGATGGCGATGATCAGGATCGGGATCAGGTCGCCTTTGGCGAAGGCACCGATGAAATTCTCGGGCACCAGGTCCATCAGGAATTTGCTGATGTCGAACGACTTGCCCTGGGCCGCGTAGTTGGCGACGGCGTCGAGCTTGGCATTGGCGGTCGATGCGCCACGGCCGGGGCCCAGCAGGTTGACGATGATCATGCCGAAAGCGAGCGCGATGGTCGAGACGACTTCGAAGTAAATCAATGCCTTGCCGCCGACCCGACCGACCTTGCGCATGTCGCCCATATGGGAGATGCCGGTCACCACCGTCAGGAAGATCACCGGCGCGATCACCAGCTTGATCAGCTTGATGAAGATGTCGCCGAGCGGCTTCAGCTGCTTGGCGAGTTCCGGATCATAGATGCCCAGCAAGATGCCGATGACGATCGCCGCCAGCACTTGAACGGTGAGGTTCTTATAAAAAGGACGGCTTTTGGGTGCGAGGGCGGCGGCGTCTGTCGGCACTGAAATTGCTCCGCGGGCTGATGAGGGAACGAGCCGTCCTTGAAACGGTCCGCGACCCTACAGAATTCGACAGCCGAACGGAATGCCCTGAGAATGCCGCGACGCAGCAAATATAGTTTCGTCAGTGACCGCCTTGGTCCAGTAGAATGCGCCGGGCGATTTCCGCGGCCGACATGGTATCTTTGTCGGGAATGCCGTGGGCGAGGTTCTTCGCCTCCCGTTCTTTCTGCATCGCCGCCATATTGGCCAGGATCCTGCGCCGGTCCGCCAGGATCGACTGCTCCATGGCCAGCCGCTCAGGGCTTTTCGGCTTCGCCGCTGGCGGCTTCGGGGGCCGTGCGACGACCGGCTTCGTCGGGCCGACGATCAGCGATGCCAATTGGGAAAGCAGCGAGGCCATATCCGTCTCCTAGGAAGCGGGCCCACTATCCGGCTCGTTTGGTTAAGACGGCGTGAAGCGGGCGAAAGCACCTCCCGGACCGGATCGCTTCCATGCCATCATGCCGAGGCGGGTGGGCGGCATGGGATGGGCGGCGTGGACGGACTGGCCAGGGGAAGGGCGCCGCGGGATTGGCGCAGCCGGCTCGACCGGGTCTTGCCACTCGATCTTCGGGAAATCAGCCTCGCGGCGGGCACGCGCGCGGCGACGGCCAGCGCCTTGCCGGTACTGGCCGGCGAACTGCTGCACAAGCCTGAGCTGAACTGGATCGCGATCATCGGGTTCTGGACCTGCCTGGCCGACGTGGGCGGATCGAACCGGACGCGCAGCCTGTCCATGGGCAGCTTCACGCTGTTCGCGGCACTGGGCAACCTCGTGTCCTATTTCGTCCAGGACAGCACGCCGCTCGCCGTCCTGCTCGTGCTGCTGTGGAGCTTCAGCGCCAGCATGGGGCGGCTGTTCGGCAATGCGGCGACCACGGTCGGCGTGCTGCTGACGACCGACGTGCTGGTCTCGATCGGCATTCCGGACGCCGACTGGCGCACCGCCCTGGCCCGGGCGGCGCTCACGGTCGCCGGCGGGCTGTGGGCGATGGCGCTCGCCCTCATCCTGTGGCCGGTCCATCCCAACGCGGCATCTCGCCGGGCGATCGCCGCCTGTTGGCGCAGCGTGGCAGACTATGCGGCCGCGCTGGGCCAGATGCACGGGCGGGCCGATCCGTCGGAGGCCGAGTGGGGACGCCTGGTGCGCGAACGGCGCAATCATGTCCGCACCGCGATCGAGGCGGCGCGGGCGACATTGGCCGGAACGCGCCGGCGCACGCCCGGCGAAAGCGACCGGGGCGCCGGGCTCGTCATCCTCGCCGCCGAAATCGACCAGATCTTCGCCGCCCTCATCGCCCTCAGCGAAGTATTGGAGCTGGCGAGTGCGCTCGACCGGCATCCCGACATCCATTTCCAGGTCGATGCGGCGCTGAGCCGCCTGGCCGCCATCGCCCTCGACCTGGGCGAGGCGATGACCGGTGGACCCTTGCCGCCTGCGGCTGACCTCAGCGTGGCCGCGCGCGGCCTGCGCCGGGCGGTCGAGGCATCGGCGCCGCGCGGCACGGCCGACCTTGCGGCCTATCGCCAGGCCGGCGGCCTGATCGAAACCATCGGCGGCTACGTCACCCATGCTGCGTCCACGATCCGCGGCGTGGCGCCGGACGCGCCGCCGCCCATCGCGCCCGAGCAATTGCAGGCGGTCGCCCCGCCCGAGCGTGGCCCGCGCTTCATGGATTTCATCGACACGCTGCGGGCGAACCTCAATTTCCAATCGATCACGTTCCGCCACGCGCTGCGCCTGGCAATCACGGCGGCCGCAGCCGTGGCGCTGACCCGGTCCATGGGCTTGACGCGCGGCTATTGGTTGACCATCACCGCGGCGGTCGTGCTGCAGCCGTATCTGGCGACGACCTTTCGCCGCACGGTCGAGCGTGTCGTCGGCAGCGTCGCCGGCGGCCTGGTCGCGGCCTTGCTCGGCTGGATGCTGCCGGACCCGATCGCCATCACCATCGTGATCTTTCCGCTGGCGATCGCGAGCATGGCGCTGCGGCCGGTCAACTACACATTGTTCGTCTTCCTGCTGACCCCACAGTTCGTCCTGGTGGCGGAACTGTTCCAGACCGGCGGCAATGGCGATTTCTATCTGGCCTCGCTGCGCGCGATGCACAGTCTGCTGGGCGGCGCGCTCGGCCTCGCTGCCGCTTATCTGCTGTGGCCGGTGCGGGAAGGGTTGGAATTGCCGCGGCAGCTGGCACGCGCCGTCCGCACCAACCGCGATCTCGCGGCGGCAAGCCTCGATCTGTTTCTGAGCGGCGAAGCGGGGCGGGAGCTGGGCGCGCCGCGGCAGGCGGCCGGCATGGCCAGCAACAATGCCGAGGCCTCCCTGCAGCGCCTGATCGACGAGCCGCACACCGGCACGCGACGCGAGGAGGAGCCGGCGACGACGATCCTGACCTGCCTGCGGCGACTGGCCGGCGTGGCCTTGACGCTGGCCCATCTGCCGCCGGGCCTCGTCGAAGCCGAGGACAAGTCGCGGCTCGAGCAATTGCGGGATTGGCTGGGCAGCTGCCTGAGTGCCATCGGCGACGCGATCGAACGCCGCGTGGCACCGTCCGACCTGCCACCGTCACCGGAACTGCCGGCCCTGGGGCCGGAGCCGGCAGCGGAACCCACGACCGAGCGGCAATTGCTCGACCACGAGTTCGCCAGGCTGACGCGACAGGTTCACGTGCTGCACGCCGCCGCGATCCGGCTCGCGGGGTTCTAGCGAACGATCGAGGATCGCGTCGTCTTGACGGGTTCCGCGCGCGCCATGCGCTTCTGCCCGACCCGGACGCGCCACGGCGCTACGGGGAGGAGGTCTGCCGACGGGCCGCAGAGCCCTCAGATCCTTGCGTTTAGCAGGCAAACAATAATCGCATAAGTTGTTTACTCTAAGGAAGCAGCACTGCTTTTATTGATAAATCGAAGGCTTTTATCTCAGAATAATGCGCGTTATACGCGAACTCGGCCGGAAATATTATATACCCGGTAAATTACCATATAAATAAATCAACTCAGATGTGTATTTTAGTTTATCTTTCGTTAGTAAATTCTAACAAAAACTGAAAAATGGCGCAAAATATATTTACAGAATTTTTCCCATGGCAGCTTACGCCACATGGTCTTTCCTTATTTTTGGAACCGGAGTTGATCTGGCTGCACGTTGCATCCGATGCGCTCATCGGCATCGCCTACTATTCGATCCCGCTTGCTCTATTGACTTCCCAACGCCAACGCCGCGATACCGGCGTCGGCTGGATGGTCTGGCTGTTCGCCAGCTTCGTCGTCGCATCCGGCACCTCGCATTTCCTGTCGATCGTCGCCTTGTGGCAGCCGTTCTACTGGGTCGAGGGCGGGGTGAAGGCAGTGGCCGCGCTGCTGTCGGTCGGCATGGCGACCCTCCTGTGGATCTTG
>NZ_DASZBY010000148.1:0-6723 GCF_035943795.1 Aliidongia sp.
CAGATAGATCACCGGCGTGGTGTAGAGCGTCAGGAACTGCGAGACGATCAGGCCGCCGACGATGGCGATGCCGAGCGGCCGGCGCAGCTCCGATCCCGTTCCCGTGCCGATCGCCAGCGGCAGGGCGCCCAGCAGCGCCGCCATGGTCGTCATCATGATTGGCCGGAAGCGCAGGATGCAGGCCTGGCGGATCGCCTCGAACGGCGCCATACCCTGCTCGCGCTCCGCCTCCAGCGCGAAATCCACCATCATGATCGCGTTCTTCTTGACGATGCCGATCAGCAGGATGATGCCGATCAGCGAGATCAGGTTCAGGTCCTGGCCGCACAGAATGAGTGCCAGCAGCGCGCCGACGCCCGCCGACGGCAGGGTCGACAGAATCGTGATCGGATGGATGAAGCTTTCGTAGAGCACGCCCAGCACGATGTAGACCGTGACGATCGCCGCCAGCAGCAGCAGTTTTTCGCTATCGAGCGACGCCGCGAATTCGGCGGCCGTGCCGGCGAGGTTCGTGGTGACCGAGGCGGGCATGCCGATCGACCGCTCGGTCCGATGCAGCGTTTCGATCGCCTGACCCAGCGATACGCCGTCACCCAGGTTGAACGAGACCGTCGTCGCCGGGAACAGGCCTTGGTGGGTCACAGTCAGCGGCGCCGGACGACGTTCGATCCGGGCGAAGGCCGACAGCGGCACCGGTGCTGCATTCTGCGCCAGGCCGGGCGTGCCGGCGCCAGCCTGGGCCGTCAGATAGATCTTGTCGAGAATGCCCGGATCGTCACGGAATGCCGGATCGACCTCGAGGACGACGTGATATTGCGTCAGCGGTCCGAACACGGTCGCGATCTGGCGTTGGCCGAACGCGTCGTAGAGCGTCTGGTCGATGCTGTCGAGCGTGATCCCATAGCGGGCCGCGACCTTGCGATCGACCGCAATCGACAGGCGCAAGCCGCCGTCCTGCCGGTCGCTCGCGACATCGGCGAAATCCGCCTGCTTCCGCAGCGCCTGGACCAGCCGGTCGCTCCACAGCTTCAATTCGCCGTCGTCGAGGTCCTGCAGCACGTATTGGTACTGCGTCCGCGCGCTGCGGGTTTCGAGTTGCAGGTCCTGAACCGGCTGCAGATGCAGCGACATGCCCTCGACGGACGCGACGGCCCGGCGCAGCCGTTCGCTGATCACTGCGACCGAAGCGGCCCGCTGGTCCGGCGCGCCGATGTCGATATACAGTCGGCCGCTGTTCAAGGTCGCATTGACCGGACCGGCCCCGACGAAGCTGTCGACCGAGCGGACGTCCGGATCGCGCGCGACGATCTCCGCGATCCGGCGCTGCAGCGCCGCCATCGCGGGGAAGGAAACATCCTCGGCCGCATCGGTCGTGCCGACCAGCAGGCCGGTATCCTGCTGCGGCAGGAAGCCCTTGTGGATGCCGGCATAGAGCAGGCCGGTCGCGACGATGGTGGCGGCGGTGAACACCAGGGTCCCGATGCGATGGCGCAGCACCCAGTCGAGGCCGCGCACATAGAGCGCGCAGCTCACGTCGAATGCCCGCTCGCTCCAGCGGAACAGCCGGTTCGGCCGATGGTGCGGATCCTCCGGCTTCAGCAGCCGGGCGCACATCATCGGCGTGAGCGTCAGCGAGACGAAGCCCGAGATGACGACGGCCAGCGCCAAGGTGATGGCGAATTCCCGGAACAGCCGGCCGACGATGCCTTCCATCAGCAGGAGCGGGATGAACACCGCGATCAGCGAGACGGTGAGCGAGACGATGGTAAAACCGATCTGCCGGGCGCCCTTGAGCGCCGCCGGCAGCGGTGCCTCGCCCGCCTCGATATGGCGCACGATGTTCTCGATCATGACGATGGCATCGTCGACCACGAAGCCGGACGCGATGGTGAGCGCCATCAGCGACAGGTTGTCGAGGCTGAAGCCGCACAGCGCCATGCCGCCGAAGGTGGCGACGAGCGAGACCGGCAGGGTCACGCTGGGGATCACGGTCGCCCAGAACTTGCGCAGGAACAGGAAGATCACCAGCACGACCAGCGCCACGGTCAGCACCAGGGTGAACTGCACGTCGGCGATCGCGGCGCGGATCGTCACGGTCCGGTCGGTGACGATGGCGATCTTGAGCGACGGCGGCAGTGCCGCCCGCAGCTTGGGCAGCAACGCCTTGACCGCATCGACCACCTGGATGGTGTTGGCGCCCGGCTGGCGCTGAACATCGAGCACCACGGCCGGCCTGCCCATGTACCAGGCGGCCTGTTCCGCATCCTCGACGCCATCGATCGCCGTGCCGACGTCGTGCAGATAGACCGGCGCGCCGTCGCGATAGGCCACGACCGCGTCGCGGAACGCCTCGCCGGTGAACAGCTGATCGTTGGCATCGACCTCGAACGCCTGGAGCGGGCCGTCGAGCGAGCCCTTGGGATTGTCGGAGGTCGTGGCCACGATCGCCTGGCGGACGCCGTCGAGCGACAGGCCCAGCCCCGCGAGCCGCGCGGGGTTGAGCTGGATGCGCACCGCGCGCGTCTGGCCGCCCTCGACGCTGACGGCGCCGACGCCGGTCAGTTGCGACAGCTTCTGCACGACGATCGTCTGGGCATCGTCGTTGACCTCGTGCAGCGGCAGGGTGTCCGAGGTCAGTGCCAGGATCAGCACCGGCGTGTCGGCCGGATTGACCTCGTGATAGACCGGCGGTGCCGGCAGCAGGCCGATCGGGATCCAGCCCGACGCCGCATTGATCGCCGCCTGCACGTCCTCGGCCGCGGAATTGATCGGCCGGTCCAGGTTGAAGCGCAGGGTGATCTGGCTGAAGCCGTAGGCGCTGGTCGAATTCATCAGCTCCAGCCCGGAGATCGCGCCGAAATAGTGCTCGAGCGGTGCGGTGATCGAGGTTTCCACCACGTCCGGGCTGGCGCCCGGATAGGGCGTCACGACCTGGATCGTCGGGAAATCGACGCTGGGCAGCGCCGCGACCGGCAGCAGCCGGTAGCCCAGCAGTCCCAGGAGCACGATCGCCACGATCATCAGGGTGGTCGCGATCGGCCGGAGGATGAACGGCGTCGACATGGCGGTCAGCCCGGTCCGCCGGCGGCACCCTGAATCTCGACCTTGGCACCGTTGTCGAGGCGGTAATAGCCCTCGACAACGATGCGCTCGCCCTGGGCCAGCCCCTTCTCGACCAGGGTCCGGCCGCCGTACGCCTGGCCGGTCGAGACGTCCTGGGCCTTCACCGTGTCGTCCGCCTTGACCAGCCAGACATAGTCGCCACGCGGCCCGTGGCGCACGGCGGCGGTCGGGACGGTCACCCCGTCCTTGCGGTCGTCGACCGTGATGCGGCCATTGACGAAATTGCCGGGCCACAGCTTCAGCGCGGCATTCGGGAAGCTGGCCTTCAGCTTGATGGTCCCGGTCGACGGATCGACCTGGGTATCGACCAGGTCGATCGTGCCATGGTCGAGCTCGGTCTTGTCGTCCTGGCCGATGGCGGCGACCGGCTCGTGGGCCTCGCCCAGGGTCAGCCGGGTCCGCTCCAGCGCCGCGGCCGCGACGGTGAAGACGACCGAGATCGGTTGCAGCTGGGTCACGGTGACGATCGTCGTGTTATCGGCCGAATGCACCACGTTGCCCTGGTCGGTCTGGCGGATGCCGGCGCGGCCGCTGATCGGCGTGCGGATCGTCGTATAATCGAGCTGGGTCCGGGCGTAGTCGATCTGCGCCTCGTCGTTATGAACCTGGGCCCGGTACTGCTCGACCAGGGCATGCTGCTGGTCGACCTGCTGGCGGCTGGCATAGTCCTTCGCCACCAGGCTGTCGTAGCGCTTCATGTCCAGCATCGCGCCGTCGAGTAGCGCCTGGTCCTTGGTCCGCATCGCCTGCTGCTGGGCCAGTTGCGCCTGCAGCGGGCGCGGATCGATGACCGCCAGCGGATCGCCCTGGTGCACGTCCTGCCCCTCGTGGAACAGGATCTGGGTGATCTCGCCGTCGATGCGGGTCTTCACGTTGACCGTGTTGTAGGCCTGGATCGTGCCGATCGCCTGCAGATAGATCGGCACGTCGGCGGCGGTCGCGGCAGCGACTTTCACGGGGATGGGCGCCGCGGACGGCGCCGCCGCCTTGGGCGCGGCCACGACGCCCGGCAGCCAGGGCGCCAGCCGTTCCGCCGGCACCAGCACATAGAGCGCGGCACCGGCGGCGAGGACGGCACAACCCGAGGAAATGAGCGCGATCCGCATGCTGGCTGCTTTCGGATAAGATGCGACGAGACCCGTTGTACGCCGGGCGGAGCCCGCCGCATCCCTATCGGCCTTGCTTCTCAATCATGCACAACCGCAGGCCGAACGGTCGGGAATGGTCAGGCCTCCAATGCCAGCACCGCGTATGTCGCCAGCCAATGCTCGCCCATGTAGTCGCCGGCGATGTGGGGCAGGCCGGCGGCCAGGTGATGTTCGGCGGTTTCCTCGGCCAGCCCGCGCCGCGCGTCGTCGAGGCCCGAGGCGATCGAGCGCCAGCACCAGGCGCGACTGAGGTTGAGGCCATCCAGATGGGCGATCTTGCCGTCGGACCGGTCGCTCACGGTCGCCGGCCGGAACAGGGTGGCCGGCTGGTGCTGGGCGATGCGCGGCAGGAAGCGGTCGAGCCACGCGGCGAACTCCGCGCGCGGCAGCAGGCGCCGCATGCATTCGGCCTCGATCAGGGCCGAAGATTGGAAATCGTCGCCGCTGGGCTCGCCCCAGGCCGGGCAATCCGCGTCCTCGCCATACCAGCGTAACCCGGTCTCGCACAGCAGCGCCGTCAGCGCATCATCCTCCGTCGCCGTCGCATAGTCGGCCGCCATGCGCAGGCCGAACGCCGTGTTGAAATGGGTGCCGACCCGCACCGGATAGGTCGCGAGCGGCAGGAAATCGCGGAAGCGCTGGGCGAAGATCTCAGCCAAGGGCGCCAGCGCCTGCGACCAGCGCCGGTCATCATGGTGGGTCAGCTCCGCCGCCAGCTTCAGCAGCCAAGCCCAGCCATAGGGCCGCTTGAAGCCGCGCGCGGTCGGCGCCGCCAGATAGGCGCACTCGCCCGCGACCTTGTCGGCGACGAATTGCCCATCGAACAGCGCCCGGATCCGGGCCGCCGGCGCGATCTCGGGAAAGCGCCGCAGCAGGTACGCCAGCAGCCAGTAGCTGTGGACGCAGGAATGCCAGTCGTAGCTGCCGTAGAAGATCGGATGCAGTTCGCGGGGCGTGCGCGCATCGGCCGGGCCGGCCAGCACATGGTCCGGCTTGTTCGGATATTCCCGCCCGACATGGCCGAGCGCGATCTCGGCGAAACGGGCCGACAGCTCGGCGGTGAGGATCGATCGTACCATCTGCTCATCCTTGAGAGGAAAGACCGATATCTACTCGATCTTGGCCGGGGTCGAGAACGGCTTCGTGGCGTCCAGCACGAACATCACGAGCAGGTTCAGATCCGCGCCGCCGCTGCTGGAAACCTCCATCGGCATATCCGCGCCGTGTCCTACGGCCGACTGACCGGCTTCGGCATGGCTGGCACCGTCGGGGGTTCGTTGGGTGACCTGGCCGCCCAGCACATAGAAGGTTTCCGAACCGGGATGGGAATGAACGGGCGTCTTCGCGCCGGGCGGGCCGCCCGCGTGATTGATGCGCAGGAGATATTCCGGCGCCGTGATCCTGGGCACCGGGCCGATCTCGGCGACCTTGGTCCCGCCTTGTGTGGCGCCGCCCATCGGGCCGAGCGTGAACAGCCAGGCCTTTCCGTCGACGGTCGCCGTCAGCGAGGTCGCGCTGACGGCCGCAGCGGCCCGCGCCTGCTCGGGCTCTGGAAAAGTCTCGACCCGCCAATACAATATCCCCGAAGGCAGTGCGGTGAGCTTCTTCTCCGCCACCGACGTCACGAAGAAGGCACCCGGTTCGGCCGCGGCGGCCAAGGGCGGCGCGCACAGGAAGACGAGAAGCCCCCCGACCATCGAAGCGATCCGGGGCCAGGCAAGCCGTGTGCGAGATTTCATGGTTTTCTCCCCGATGGATCGTACGCTCCGCGCCGGAAAAAGCGCCCCTAGGCAAGAAACGTCGAGCTAGCGCCGCGCCGTCGCCGACATTCGTCGGCACCTGGCTTCACAGCCTGGCCATGGCTGCTGCGAAGCGAATCAGATAGCCGTCGGGGTCCTGCACGAGGAATTGTTCCACGCCGGTCTCGATTTCACCGACACGATACCACTTCTGCTCGGGAAGCATGAAAAGCGGCCAGCCGGCATCTGCCAGCGCGCCCAGAATCGGCTGGATCGACGTCGTGTCGATCTGGAAATTGATGCCACGGCCAAGCGGCGGGTCCAGCGGTGCCGTCACCCAGTTCCGGCCGCGACCGCGCTCCTCCAGCATGACCTGCGCGCCTTCCCGGTCAAGGTACGCAAAGCCTTCGTCCATCCGGTCGTAGGCGACGGCAAAACCGCACAATCCACACCAGAAGCGCAGGCTCGCATCGATGTCAGCGACGAGCAATTCGGGCACCAGTCGTGCCCGGACGAAGGGGGCCGTGATCGGAGGGACTGAGGTCATGCGGAGGCTCGCGCGCGGGAAGCTACAGCATATCATCAAGGCCGGGAGATGTCCGGTCGACGAGACGCCGATCGCGTCGATTGTGTTTCCAGGCTGAGAATTCTTCGGATCGTCCGCAAGCGTGGGCGACGCATTCGTGGTTCGTGAGATCGGCGGATAAGGCGCG
>NZ_DASZBY010000149.1:0-10189 GCF_035943795.1 Aliidongia sp.
GGCTCCCATGCCACGAACGGCGGCAGCACGTCGAACCCCACGAAGCGCAGGATGCCGTGATGGATCGGGTAGAGCAGTGCCGTCAGGTCGCCGTTCAGCCCGTCCGGCCCATACATGCTTTCCCGCCCGCCGGTGGTCAGCGACAGCATCGCGCGCCGGCCGGCGAAGACGCCGCGATCGTACCAGCGGCCGCGGCCGTAGATGGCGCCCAGGGCGAAGACCCGGTCGACCCAGCCCTTGAGCAGCGCCGGCATGGAAAACCACCAGAGCGGAAACTGGAAGATCAGCGCGTCGCAGGCCAACAGCTTGTCGAGTTCGGCCGCGACGTCGGGCGCGAAGCCGCCGTGTTCGGACGCCAGCATCTCTTCCGCCTGCTGCTTGAAATGGCCGGGGTCCTGCAGGGCCGTAAAATTTCCCTGGTCCGACCGCGGGTTCCATTTCATGGCATAGAGATCGGATAGCACGACGTCGTGGCCGTCCGCCGTCAGCGTCCGCACCGCCTCGCTGGCCAGCGCGCTGCAAAAGCTTTTGGGCTCCGGATGGGCATGAACGATCAGGACACGCATGAAATCGACCTTCGGCGAAGATGGGGTTTCCCGAAGCTAAGCCCTCTCTACCTTGCAGATAATCGCCTATGATCTTATCAGGTTCTGAAGAGATTGAGGGATAATGCGCGGTCATCAATATGCCGAGCTGCGGGCGTTCCAGACGGTCGTCGCCAGCGGCAGCTTCACGCGCGCGGCGGCCGAACTGCGCATTTCGCCGTCGGCGCTCAGCCAGATCATCCGGCGGCTCGAGGCCCGGCTGGGCGTCACTCTGCTCAACCGGACGACCCGCAGCCTGTGGCCGAGCGAGGCGGGCGCGCGGCTGCTCGGCCGGATCGGGGCGGCGTTCGACGAACTTGACGGCGCGGTCGAAGAGGCGGCGGGTCAGCGCGACCGGCCGCGCGGCATCGTGCGGATCAACGCACCTCGCCTCGTGGTCACCCATTACATCGCACCGATGCTCGCCGCCTTCGCGGTGGCCTGCCCTGATGTCACTGTCGAGCTGTTGGTCGATGACGGCTTCGCCGACATCGTCGCGACCGGCTGCGACCTGGGCGTCCGGCTCGGCGAACGGCTGGAAAAGGACATGGTTGCGCTGCCGCTCGGCCCGTCGTTCGAGATGATGGCGGTGGCCTCGCCCGAATATCTCGAAACCCGAGGCGTGCCGACGACGCCGCAGGAGCTGCGCCGGCACGATTGTATCAACTACCGCATGCCGACCGAGGGCGGGCTCTACAGCTGGGAATTCGAGAAAGACGGAAAATCGATCGCCGTCGCGGTCGAAGGCACGTTCATCACGAACGACCATGGACTGATGCTGCAGGCGGCGCTCGACGGCACGGGCATCGCCTATCTGCTCGACCTCCAGGGGCGACCGCCGGTCGAGCAGGGGCGGCTGCATCGGGTGCTTCAGGACTGGTCGCCGCGGTTGCCGGGGTTCTATCTCTATCGGCCGGGCCGCCGGCAGGATACGCCGGCCGTCGGGGCGTTCATCGAGATGCTGCGGACCTGCGCCGGTCGCTCGTTTTAGTTTATTCACACTGTCGGATCCGCTCTTCGCCATTCGTCCTCCGGGCGACGGCAACAGGCAAGGAGCATCATCATGACGAACGAGCCCGCAAACGAGGCCGAGGAGATCGCGATTCGCCGGCTGATCGCGGATCGGTTCCGCGCGACCCGCGACAAGGACTCCGCCGCCGTCATCGCGTGTCAGGTGGCGATACCGGTCCACTTTTCGCTGGCGCCGCCCCTGCTGTCGGTCGGAAGCGGCGATACGGCACTGCAGGCCTGGTTCGATACCTGGGAAGGGCCGATCGGATACGAGCTTGCCGAATTGACGGTCAGTGCCGGCTCGGACGTCGGCTTCGCCTATGGTCTCGTCCGGATGACCGGTACCAAGAAGGGCGGTCAGAAGGCCGACCTGTGGTTTCGCCAGACGTTCGGCTTTCGCAAGGTCGCGGGCGCCTGGAAGATCGCCCACGAGCATCAGTCGACGCCGTTCTACATGGACGGCAGTTTCAGGGCCGCGGTCGATCTCAAACCCTGACTTGGTTCGGGTCGCCCGACCCTATCCCGCGTAGCTGTTCTTCGGTCGCCAGCCCGCATCGCTTTCGGGCAGCAGATCGAACAGGTGCCAGACCGGGCAGAAATCGTCGGCGCGATCGAAGGCACTGTCGGCGACGCGCACCATCCTGCCGGACTGGCGCTTGAAGACAGAAAGGCCGGGCAGCGGGCCGTTTTCCGACCGATACCCCATGTCCTCGGCAAAGGTCGTGCCCTGGGTCGAGACCATGGGAAAGCGCCAGCCGCGGTCGGCGGCGAAGCGCTGCTGCCGGTCCGGCGCGTCCGGAGAGGACACGACGAAGGCGGCGCGATCCCGCAGATGGGGAAAGACGCCGCTGAAGCCGTCGGCCCACATGGTGCAGTTCGCGCATCCGGTGCCCATGTTATGCACGACGAACAGCGTGTCCTTGTCCCCGAACAGGGCCGAGAGAGAGACCGGTCCCTCGGGTGTGGCGAACACATAGTCCTGCACGTCCTCGGGCTCGATCGCGGACCGGGCGACGCGTATCTTCTCGCGGATCTCGGCGATCTGGCAGCGATAGGCGGCCTGTAGCGCCGCTGCGTCCCGATACTTCATTCCGCATCTTCCTTCTGTTCGGCGTTTTCGCGCCCGATATCCTCCAGCGAAGCGGCCAGCAGGTCGAACTGCGCTTGCCAGTATTTGCTATAGCGATTGAGCCAGACCGCGGCCCCGTAGATCGGGCCGGCCTCGAGCCGGCAGCGGCTGATGCGGCCGGTGCGCTCCTGGCTGACCAGCCCGGCCCGGACCAGCACGTGAAGATGGCGCGACACGGCCTGGAGCGAGATCGAGAAATTTGCGGCCACTTCGGAGACGAGCAGATCCCGCCCGTCGAGCCGGCCGAGAATCTCGCGGCGCACCGGATCGGCCAGGGCGGCGAAAACCAGGCTCAGCGCCGTCTGCTCATCATCTGAGGCGGAATGGGCGAGTTGCAGAGACATGGGCTTAGCCAAAAACTCAATGATTAAGTTGATAGTCAATCATCTGGTTTATAGATAGTCAAGCGGCTGCCGTCGAATGGTCATGACGACCGTGCAAATATCCACCATAATCAATTTAGGTGGTGCAGGGCGGAGGTGGAAATGGCACGAGACGGCGCGGGGAAAGCGGGACTTCTGAAACTGGCTTGCGTAGCATCCGGCCTCGTCTGGGCCACGGCGGCCGGTGCGGCCCAGACCGAGCCCGAGCGGATGATCGAAGAGGCTCGGCCGGCGATCGAGGCGGCGAACCACGAATGGCTGCCGGCGATCAAGCAACAGGATGCCAAGACGCTGGTGGCGCCCTATGCCGAGAATGGGATCTTCCTGACCAAGACCGGCGAGAGCGTCGTCGGAAGAGCAGCCATCGAAAAGCTCTACCAGGACGGTTTCGCCAAGTCGCGCGTGGTCGATGCCGATCTGGTCCAGGACGGACTGACCGCTCAGGGCGCGTTGATTTACGAATGGGGCCATGCCCGGATCGAAGCCGAGCACGACGGTACGCGCAGCACCCGGACCGGCGCGTATCTAACCGTCTGGCAGCGCAGCCCGGATGGGGTCTGGCGCATCATCCGCAATCTCACGTTCTAGGCCCGGTTGCGGCGCAAGCTCATCCGACCGGTCCCGTCGCGGCCTCGGCGATACGGGCGACCGCCTGGGCCAGTTCCAATATTTCCTGTCGGCCGTCGCGGTGGCGCAGGGCCACCGTGCGTTCCCGCGCCTCGCGCTTGCCGATGACGGCGATGAGCGGAATGCCGCGTTCGCGCGCCTCGACGATCTTGCGCGGCAGCGTGTCGGGCCCATCGTCGAACGCCACACGCAGCCCGGCATCGGCGAGCGCCTGTTCGATCTTGCAGGCATAGGGGGCGGCTTCCTTGTTGATCGAGGCGACCAGCACCTGCTCCGGCGCCAGCCACGGCGGCAGGTGGCCGTCATGATGTTCCAGCAGGATGCCGATGAAACGTTCCAGGCTGCCCAGCACCGCGTGATGCAGGATGACGGGACGGGACGACCCGTTCGCCTCGTCGTGGTAGGCCGCGTCCAGTCGGTCCGGCAGCACGAAGTCGAGCTGCACTGTGCCGCATTGCCACGAGCGGCCGAGCCGGTCCTTGAGATGGAACTCGAGCTTCGGGCCGTAGAAGGCGCCTTCGCCCGGCTGGAGGATCGGATCGAGCCCGGCCGCGCGTGCCGCCGCCTCCAGCGACCGCTCCGCCCGGTCCCAGACATCGTCCGATCCGGCCCGGACCTCCGGCCGCGTCGAGAACCGGACCTCGACCTCGTCGAAGCCGAAATCGGCATAGAGCGCCGTCTGGATCCGGCAGAAGCGCCGGACCTCGGCCTCGACCTGGTCTTCGCGGCAGAACACATGCGCGTCGTCCTGGACGAAGCCGCGCGTGCGGAACAGGCCGTGCAGCGCACCTGACGGCTCGCTGCGGTGAACCGCGCCGAATTCGAAATAGCGCATCGGCAGGTCGCGGAACGAGCGGACCCGCTTGTTGAAGATCTGGATGTGACAGGGACAGCTCATCGGCTTCACCGCCAGCGCGCGGCCCTCGACCTCGAGCGCGAACATGTCCTCTCCGAACTTTTCCCAATGGCCGCTGCGCTCCCACAGGGAGCGGGCGAGGATCTGCGGCGTCCGCACCTCGCGATAGCCGGCCCGGCGCATTCGGCGGCGGATATGGTCCTCGATCACCCGCCACAAGGCGACGCCGCGCGGATGCCAGAACACCATGCCCGGCCCCTCCTGCTGCTGGTGGAACAGGTCGAGCCGGTTGCCGAGGGCGCGATGGTCTTGGGCGTGCATGATGGTCTCCTTGGGGTCGATCTTTCGAGGGGGAAAGACGGACGGAGACGCATCGTGCTCTGGATGCAGAAAGGCCCCGTCCGTCGCCGGGCGGGGCCTTCTGGTGTTTCGCGAACTGCCGCTAGGACAAGGCGAAACCCGGCACACCGCCAAGGCGAGTGGTCCGGGTTTTAGTGCTCTTGAGGGCGGCCAGGAAAATCATGGAGAAACCCTATGGCCGCGTGGCGCGCTTGTCAAATCGGGCTGCCCAGCGCAGGACGCAGGGCAGAGCCGGCGGTGCCAGTGCCAGCAGGAGCGAGAGTGCCACAGCCTCGATCGCCGACAGGCCCAGCACCCGGTTCGCCTGGATCGACAGCAGGGCGCGGACGACGATCGCCAGGATCGGCAGCGCTTCGGCCACGGCCTGGCGCAGCGGCGCGCCGTCCTGGTCGAACACCAGGCGGGCGAGCGTCGCCAGCGCGTCGATCTGGTTCGGGGACGAAGCTTGCTTTGACGCCATGACCAATCCTCCACATCACGTTGGAGGATTGGTAGCCGGTAGGGGTAAGCGGGTCGATTACCCGACAGGTAACGTGGAAGCGGTCAGAACGCCGCCGCGTGGCCGTCGCGCCGGCTGTCGCTCGCGGCGACATAGCCATGGTCTGGATCGTCGCTGAGGCGCCAGATGAACTGGCCCGAACCGAAGTCCATGTAAGGGTCGTCGATCGATTTCAGGCGATGGCCACGCGCCTCGAGCCCCTCGACCGTGTCGCGCCGCATGGTGGATTCGATGTCGAGCGTGAAGTCGCGATTGACCTTCCAGCGCGGGGCGTCGCACGCGGCCTGGGGGTTCTGCTGATAGTCCAGCATGCGCACGACCGTCTGCATGTGGCCTTGCGGCTGCATGTCGCCGCCCATCACGCCGAAGCTCATGACCGGCGCGCCGTCCTTGGTCAGGAAGGCCGGGATGATGGTGTGGAACGGCCGCTTGCCGCCGCCGACCACGTTGGGCGAGCGCGGATCCATCGAAAAGCCGACGCCACGATTCTGCAGGCTGATGCCGGCGCCGGGCACGACGATGCCCGAGCCGAAACCCATGTAGTTCGACTGGATGAACGAAATCATCATGCCGCTCTCGTCGGCGGCGCTCAGGTAGATCGTGCCGCCGCTTTTCGGCATGCCGAAGCCAGGATCGCGCGCCTTGCCCATGTCGATCAGCTTGGCCCGCTCGGCGAGGTAGCCGTCGTCGAGCATCTCGGCCGGCGTCACTTCCATCGAGCGCGGGTCGGAGACGTAGCGGTAGATGTCGGCGAAGGCGAGCTTCATCGCCTCGATCTGCAGGTGCTGGGAATCGACCTGGTCGACCGCCATGCCGGCGAGGTCGAACTGGTCGAGGATGCCCAGCGCGATCAGCGCCGCGATGCCCTGGCCGTTCGGCGGGATCTCGTGCACGTCGTAGCCGCGGTAGCGCTTGGAGATCGGCGTGACCCACTCGGGCCGGTAGTTCCGGAGGTCGTCGAGCGTCATCGACCCGCCGCAGGCCACGCTGAAGGCGGCGATCTGCTCGGCGATTTCGCCTTCGTAATAGGTGCTGGCGCCGTGCTTGGCCAGCAGGCGCAGGGTTCGGGCCGCCGCCTTGAAGGTGAATTTCTCGCCGGGGCGGGGCGCGCGCCCGTTCGGCATGAAGGCTTCCGCGTAGCCGGGCTGGTCTTCCAGCGCCGGGATCGCCGCCGCCCATTTATAGGCGACGATCGGAGCGATCGAATGGCCGCGCTCCGCGATCTCGATCGCCGGCTCCAGCAGGTCGGCGAACGGCAGCTTGCCGAACCGGTCGTGCAGGGCGGCCCAGCCGGCGACGGCGCCCGGCACCGTGACGGCATCCCAGCCGCGGATCGGCCGCTGCGCCAGGCCGTTGCCGTCGACGCCGTACTTGCGGGCGAAATATTCCGGGCTCCAGGCGGCCGGCGCCACGCCGGAGGAATTGAGGCCGATCAACTCCTTACCGTCCCACAGGATCGCGAAACAGTCGCTGCCGAGCCCGTTCGACACCGGCTCGACGATCATCAGCGTGGCTGCGGCGGCGATCGCCGCATCGACCGCATTGCCGCCCTTCCACAGCATGCGCAGGCCCGCCTGGGCCGCGAGCGGCTGCGAGGTCGAGACCACGTTCCGCGCCAGAACCGGCGTGCGCACGGTCGGGTAGGGGTTCTGCCAGGTGAACGGTACTGAATCCGGCGTCATGAGCGGCGCTCCACGAAAAACCAAGCGGCGATTATCGGCCGACGCGACGCAAAAACAATTTAAAACGCCTTGTCCGTTCTATAAGAAAATCTTGATCCTCTCGCGTCTCGTCATGAGCTTGCCCCATGTCCAGCCTCCGCTTCCTGCGCAGTTTTCTGATGGTCGCCGAATGCGGCTCGCTCGTGGCCGCGGCCGACCGCCTTGGGCTGACCCAGGCGGCGGTCAGCCTGCAGATGCGCTCCCTGGAGCGGGAGTTCGGCTGGCCGCTGTTCGACCGGGGCGGGCGGGGCCTGACATTGAACGTCTGGGGCCGGCGCCTCAGGCCGCAGGCGGAACGCCTGCTGGGGCTCTATGAGGAAATGCGCGCCGACTTCGCCGGGAATGAAGACGGCCTGGTCGGCGAGGTCGCGGTCGGCGCCGTCGTGTCGGCGATGGGTGCCCTGGCCCGGGCCGTGGCGGAGTTGAAGCGCGATCATCCGCGCCTCGAGGTCCGTCTCGTGACCGGCAAGTCCGGCGAACTGGTCGAGCAAGTCGTGGACGGCAGGTTGGATGCGGCCATCACCGTGGAATTGCCGGGACGGACGCCGGCGCGCCTCGATTGGACGCCGCTCTATGCCGAGCCCCTGGTGCTACTGGCCGGGCGGGCTGCCGCCGGACGTTCGTTGGAGGACCTGCTGCGGCACGAGCCGTTCCTGCGCTTCGACCGCGCGACCCCGACGGGGTTGCTGATCGACCGGGCCCTGGTCGCCCGCAAGATCGAGGTCAAGGAGTTCCTCGACCTGAATTCGATCGAGACCATCGTCGAAC
Source organism: Aliidongia sp. (assembly GCF_035943795.1). Lineage (NCBI taxonomy): Bacteria > Pseudomonadati > Pseudomonadota > Alphaproteobacteria > Rhodospirillales > Dongiaceae > Aliidongia > Aliidongia sp. Next base: position 7,939 of record NZ_DASZBY010000149.1, read on the forward strand.
TCGTGCGCCAGGATGTCGGCGTGAGCCTGCTGCCGCTGCTGAAGGGCACCAATTGGCAGCGCGATGCGCGCCTGCGCCTGATCGCGCTCAATCGCGACGAGGACATCAGGACGATCGGGCTGATCGAACGGCATGGTCAGGGGCAAAGCACCCTCGTCCAGGCGATCCGCGGTGCCATCGGCTGAACTCGGTCAAATATCGCCGTTATTACCTGGCGGGTAATTGAACTGCCTCCGGCAATCGCTATTATCCCGATCGTACTCGACAAACGCGGCGAACATAGTGGGCGAAAGATCCTTCGGATCATCACTCCCGCAGTCGCCCAATACTGTCGGCGACCGTCACAGATCTGGAATGACCCGGCCCGAAATCTACTGGGGACGAAGGCCTGACCATGTCCAGACGGTGCGAACACTGGAGGACCCATGGATCGAAGCAGCATCGAGCGGCGGGATCTGCTCGTCGGTGCCGACGCCCTGGCAGCCGTCCTGGCGGCGATGCCGTTCCACCGCGCCGCGGCAGCCTTGCCCGGCGGCGACTTACCGAAAACCAAGGAGAACAGCATGAGCACGACCTTCACGAAGACCGCGACGCCGGATTGGCTGCTGGCCATGTGGAAGGAGATCGACGACAAGACCTGGGGCAAGGGCTTCGACTGTTTCGCCGAAGATGCCGAATGCCATCTGGGCGTCGCCGATTGGAAGGGGCGCGAGGTGATCCGCGAGAACCTGCGCAACTTCGTCGACAGGCAGATGACCACGCATCACGACGTCATCGAATATTGGGACGGCGGATCGCTCAAGATCTTCCGCGGCTTCGTCTCGATGAAGTTCGACGATGCCAGCATTGCGACGGTGAAGCCGGTAATGACGCATTTCTTCTACATGGACGACAAGGATCCGACCAAGGTCGCCCGCTGGTTCGGATCGGTCGGCCCGACCGGGTTCTGACGCACGCTACGGCACCTGGGTCCGGTCCCGGCCGGACCCAGGTGCCGCCGTGCTTCCCGGCGTCGATCCTGGTAAATTGGCGCGCCATCGCGGATGCAGAGCCTGATGAAGTCATCGACCCCCAATGCGAAGCTGCCGGCCAGCGACCTGGGTGTCCTGCTGCGCCATTGGCGCGACCGGCGCGGCCGGAGCCAGTTCGACCTCTCGCTCGATATCGGCGTGTCGCAGCGGCACATCAGCTTCATCGAGAGCGGGCGCAGCGTTCCAGGCCGACAGATCCTGATGGACATCGCCCAGGCGCTCGACGTTCCGCTGCGCGATCGCAACACCCTGCTGCTCGCCGCCGGCTATGCGCCGATCTATTCGGACGCCGCGTGGGATGCGCTGGAGATGAACAGCGTCACCCGCGCGCTCGACCGCATGCTGCGCCAGCATGAACCGTTTCCAGCCCTGGTCATGGACCGCTATTGGAACGTGCTCATGACCAACGAGTCCACGCCGCGCTTCTTCAATTGCTTCATCGACATGGCGGCGCACCCGAAGCCGCGCAACATGCTGCACCTGATATTCGATCCCAACGGCATGCGCCCGTTCGTCGCCAACTGGGAACAGGTGGCGCAGGGCCTGTTCGAACGCGTCTTCCGGGAATCCGTCGGTCGGGTCATCGACGAAAAGACCCGGGCGTTGCAGGCGGCCCTGCTGGCCTACCCCGACGTGAAAACCGAGTGGACGGCGCCCCAAGCATCGAGTGCGCTGCCGGTCATCCCGCTCAGTTTCGTCAAGGACGGCAGGGTGCTGAACTATTTTTCGATGGTCACGACCGTCGGAACCCCGCAGACCATCGCCGCCCAGGAACTGCGCATCGAATGCATGTTCCCGGCGGACGACGCGACGGAGACGCATCACGTCGCGATGCTTGGCAGGGCCGCTGGTTCGTCGACCGCTTAGGGTGAGAACCCGCGTCAGGGCTGGCAGCTACGACCCAGAGTCGGGCATAAGCATGCCATACGATCGCGCTCGTAAGCAGACGGTCGCAGTTCAGCCAGCAAAGACAGTGAGGCCAACTTCTCGCGACCCAGCCCACCGGGTCACCAGTTCAAGCGTCACTGCTTGGCTAGAGTTGCACCTTCAAGAGCTGGCATCCAGCGCAGGCTCGGCGCCATTCGCCGCATAGTCCGAAATCTTTGAATCCACCAAAATATAGTTCTTTATAACCTCCTCAAAGGATCGATATGCATTTAGCCGCCCCCAAGCTTGGCGCTTGTAAGGAATGTAATTTTTCAAAACCTGATAAGTCCGCA